>CAZIFH010000048.1:0-9354 GCA_964539065.1 uncultured Candidatus Bathyarchaeia archaeon
CTATAGCTGAATTTCTTGCCAAAATTGGAAGACAGGCAGGCGTTATAGCTATGAGAGAAGTTCACCCAAATTTTATAATACCTCTAGGAGTATGGATAAACCGCGAATGCATAAGAGAATCTCTGAAACAAAAGCCTCACAAGTTCAGTAACTTAAATGAAGCGATGAGTTACGTTAAATCAAGATTTACGGTCAGCCTTGACAACTGGGTTCAAATGAGTACGCTTCTTAAAGACATCTTGTATCAGGAGAGACTAACGAAATATCTCTAGTCCAAAGAGATAAAGGGTTATGATCTACAAATAAAATGGCATCTAGAAATGAGTTACAAATATAACCTTTTTAGAATCTGGTTTTCCTTTTAGCAGATTCGTTAATTCTTCAAGTTGCCCTTTTTCTTTGTATATTATTTTCTCTTTTTTCCTTCAAATGCATCTGAGATTTATAGTTCAATATCATTTTCTTTACAGATCAGCTCAATAATGCCATCTATTACTGTAGTTATCATGTCCAAAGAACCCCTATGGCTCTACTAGCCTTCGATGTGAAATGTTGAGCGTTCATCACCACTGTTTTCGAAACATATGAGGACATACGCATTATCCTTCAAAATGTATTTGATTATCCCTGGAATGATTCTAGTTCCATCATTGTGGAGATGCCATATGGATTGGCTGCTTTAACTCTTTTCAATATTGGTCATCTCAAAATCTGTATTTATAATTTCTATGTTTAGAATCGTATTAGAAGATTTACGAGTTTTACATAAACGTAATGAAAAAATAGAAAAAAATAATTTTGCAAATCAAGATCACTACGGTTGTTAACAAGTCTTTTTTGTTCCGGTAACGAAAGAAACGATGAAAGGATTTAAGGACTAGTTTTATAAGGCAGTTTTCGGGTAAAATATTCAGATTTAGCTGGAGGAATGGCTTATCAGCTTTGAGTATGTAGTCGAAACCGAAGATCTTGTAAAATATTATCAAATGGGTCCAGTGACTGTTAAAGCACTTGATGGAGTTAACCTTAAAATCAAAAGAGGGGAGTACATCTCAATTATGGGACCTTCTGGTTCTGGCAAGACAACTCTTTTCAATATGGTGGGTGGAATCGACCGTCCCACGAGGGGAAGAGTCTTTATTGACGGTGTCGATATTGCAAAGCTAGATGCCTATGAGCTTGCATGGTTAAGGTGTCGGAAGATTGGCTATATTTTTCAAACTTTCAATTTGATACCTGTTCTGACCGCAATTGAAAATGTGACATTGCCTATGATATTTGCTGGAGTGGATGCTGAGGAGAGAGCTAGACGAGGACGTGAGATCCTTGAAAACGTTGGACTTGGTGAAAGACTTGACCACAAACCAGCGGAGCTTAGTGGCGGTCAGCAACAACGTGTCGCCATAGCAAGAGCTCTAGCAAACAACCCAGTGATTGTGCTTGCAGATGAACCTACCGGAAACCTCGACCTTCATACCGGTCTTGAAATTATCACTTTGTTGAGAGAGATGAATAAAGAGAAGGGTGTCACAATTATCGCAGCTACTCACGACTTGAAGATGATTGACGTCAGCGACCGAATAATATACCTTCGAGATGGACTTATAGATCGCTATGAAACAAGAGCGGAAGTATATGTAAGAACTGCAGAATAGGGTAAATGCAAAAAATTTGGGTGCTTTAAGATTCTCTTTTTATTATACTTCGAACCTAAGTGCTTCTGTAGGATTAAGTCTTGCAGCATAAGCTGCCGGATAAGTTGCTGCAACCACACTAATTAGAGAAGCTATACCTATTCCTTCACCTACGTATGTCAAATAATAAATAAAATTGGATGTATCTATTATTCTACTAATGTACTGCGGTTGAGTAATTGAGTATACTGCGATTGTAGAGACCAACCCTGCGCAAGATCCTATTATGCCGCCTAAAACTCCGAGTAATAGTGCTTCTATGAGGAATATTTGAAGCACATTCATGTCTGTTGCACCTAGACATTTAATTGTTCCAATTTCTTTGTATCTTTCTGTAACAGACATTAACATTGAGTTCACAATTCCAACTCCACAAACCATGAGGGCAATAATAGCCATCCACGTCTGATATTGCTGGGGAGGAGACTGGCCGATGAGTGGCAAAATAATTCCCATAGTCATTATTGAGACCATGAAAGCTATTCCTAACAGTACAGAAAATGCTGTGATAAGAGACCTCGTAAATCGTTTTCTAATACTTTCCAAAGAATAACGGAATGCTTCACCCATTGGAAACTTTATTGAACCAAATGTTTGAGAATCTAGGTACTGTGTTTTTTGTTCCTTCACTTTTTCCTTTTTTAAATATTTCTTTTTAACTGAACGCATCATTTTTCCCTCAATCAAACACATCTTTCATATTGAATATCGCCTTTTAAAGATTTTCTATAAATAGCTAAACTATAAAAAGGTAATTATAAGTCACAAAGATCTGATAAAACTTAGTTCCACAAACAGTGTGAAATGAAAATAATGTTTTTCTACACATGTTTTTCAGAGAAAACTGCAACTAGGTAAATTTTTGATCTAAAAAAGAAAATCCTAACTTAGAAAGTAGCAATTCATATGAGTTAAGCTGTTACTGTTTTTTGCGGACTTAATCTTGCCCAGTCAACTTTTTTTGCTATCATTTTTAGATGACTCTTCAGTTTTGTTTCTGCTTTATCAGTCCCTAGGCGACCTGAATTCCAGGTGACAAAGGGAGGATAAAAGGAAGCTTCTTTGAACTTAGCCTTGCCTTCTTGAACTTCAAATTTTATATAACCAAGTTCCCTCAAGTAACATGAATCGTTTGGACACAAAATGTCAATTTCTTGCAATTCATGTTTTAAATATAATATTTTGTACTCTTCGGGGTTCTCTATTACTCTGCCACAGGGGCATTGAACGCTTTCAATTTCTTCAGTCATAAAAAATGCACCTATCATTCTTCAAATTCTTTAGCTGTTAAAACAAGCCCTCTTCTTTTTTCAATATTCTCTACGATTCCATCCCTTAAGAAGACAACGCGGTCGCTGATGTCGATCATCTTCAAGTCGTGAGTGGCACAGATAATTGTAGTGCCCCGCTCGGTCTTCAAGCGATAAAGGAGCTGAACAATCGCAAACCCTGTATTAAGATCTAAGTTTCCGGTAGGTTCATCTGCAAGAATTATTGCTGGGTTGTTTGCTAGAGCTCTTGCTATGGCGACACGTTGTTGCTGACCGCCACTAAGCTCAGTCGGTCTATGGTCAAGCCTATCTCCCAATCCAACAATGTTTAGGAGCTCGGCAGCTTTTTCATGTCTTTCAGCTTTGGGTACACCTAAAAAAGTCATAGGTAATGCTACGTTCTCTCTTGATGTCAGAACAGGTATCAAATTGAAAGTTTGAAAAATATAGCCAATCTTCCGACACCTTAGCCATGCCATTGCTTTTGAAGGAATTTTTGATAAGTCTACGCCATCTATGAATATGGTACCTTTCGTGGGACGGTCGATTCCACCCACCATATTGAAAAGAGTTGTCTTGCCAGAACCAGAAGGTCCCATAATTGAGATGTACTCTCCATGTGGAATCTCGAGATTTATGCCTTGTAAGGCGTGAACCTCTTCTCCTTTAAGGCGGTAAGTTTTATAGATGTCCACAACTTTGACAGCAGTTGCTTCTTCCATTACTGTGCACCTTTAGGGTTCCTTCATATTCATATAAACATATTTATATAATTGTTGCTAAAATAAGTCTTTCTAATAATTTCTGGATTAAAACAAAATATCATTAGGTCTTAAGCTAAATTGGTTGATGAAGGGTTGTTTGGTGTCTTGCATGTTCTCTGTCTTTCCGTTTTTCAGTCTTTACATGTTTGTTTCCGTTGCTCTGAGGTTAACGGCTCCAGAGACTCCTTTTTGCTTTGCCGCATCAACTGAATGTTTCTGATTCTTCGCCTATTATCAACTCCTCCCGTCTGCATATTACATGTTCAACCATCACTCTTTGCCAGCCTCCAATCTAAGCTACACAACACGTTGCTTTAGTCGAAATCGAAAAGAACTCCCTAATTTACTGATTTACTAACAAATTTAATAACTGCCAAGACCAAACACTACTAATTTTTGATTCTTCACTCGCTAAGCGAGAAACCAATGTATGGATATGAGATAATGAAGAATCTGGGTGAGGAGTTTGGAGGATTATATCGACCTAGTGCAGGAGCTATCTACCCAACTATTCAGGAGCTTGAAGATGACGGATATGTTATAGGAGAAATGAAGGAAGGAAAGTATATTCAATAACTCCAAGGGGAATGAACTTGATGAAAAGAAATGAAGAAAAATTCAAAGCAATAATTGAAGAAAGGAAGTCTTTTTTCAGCGAGAGGAATGGATTTAACCGTGAATTGCGCAACTTGATGAACTTAATTATGACCAATTATCGTGATTTGAAAAGAGAAAAAGCTGATAAAATCGCCCATATACTAAAAGAGGCGAGAAGAAAGATTAGCGATACAATCTTCGAGTAGTGTCGCATCGGCATGGTTGGATGAGTATGTTTGGGAGACGTAAAAAGGTAGAAGAGCGATTGTTTGCACTTATTGAGAGGTTTCGTCAGCAAGGAGCACTAAGTCCAGAAAAAGCTATGACCACTGAAGAGCTTGGTCTCCCGTCGAGATTTGAAGAGGTTATGAAAAAACGTCTGGGTCGCTTAGGTATTTTTGTAGAAGTGAATGGCAAGTATTATCTTTCTGAAGAAAGATTGAAGCAACTAGAAGAACTGCGTTCTGTAAGAGTGGGAGCAAATAATCAAAGAAAGAAAGCGATAACGTTAAGAGTAGTTCAGTTGGTCATACTAGCCATCTTTCTCACTCTTTTATTTGTGAACCTTTTCGTTCAGAGCTGGGAGCTAAGAATATTGTCTGGAGTATTTCTTCTCATCTGGTTACTTCTATTGATACTGCGGCTCTACTATCTGAAAATAGTCCAAAGACGGATGCTTTTCTAGACGGTATGGATAAATGTGTTTGGTTTAGCATGGTAGATGTTTATGGTGGCTTAAGAGCCATGCCAGCCTAATCCACATATAGCTCTCATCTAGAATGGGGGTCTATATGGTAGCAACTACTTGATTGATCTCTTGAAACCCTAATGGTCTTTTCGTCTGCAAGATACATTTCAATCATAAAGGAGTTGAGCGTCCGTATTGTATGCCGAAGTTAATGTTCATAAAAGGATTTGTAAGGCCGCCATATTACGTTGTGAAGTTGAATTGGTTGATAATTTCTCTTTTGGGAACTTGAAAAGGGGGAAATTACCGGTCTTGTGAGAAGAGTTTTTCAGAGATGTATTTGCGGTTGAGTCTATTATTAACTTGTGATAAGGCTTACGACCTTCTTCAGGAGAAGGAAATACAGGTTGTTCTCTCTAACATTACAACACTACATTGATTGTGGAAGCTAGATACAGGACAGACTGAATTGAAGCCAACGTATCTATTCAGCTATTAATAGCATGCTACCGTTATGCTATGTTCCAACATTGAAGTATCTTGAAAGACCTCAGTTTATTCGTCACTGGATAAGTCTTGTTAAGATGAGAACATCTTCACATCTAAGTTTCATTGATGAACAGATGCTTTAGAAGTGATTCTCTGCCTGATTTTTTGGATGAGTAAATTGGTTTCTGGATTTAAGATTGGTGCTGTGGCTAACTATGAATTATTAGAGGGTAAAACTGTTAATGACCCTGTCTATTTTGGAATATGGCTTTATTGTTGGTTGGTAAGATCTGCGATAAAGTTTTTAAAAGTGACAGGAGGGCGATGAGTTAGGCTGGTTTGGCTCCTAGCGTTAGTGGTCTGGCGATAAAACTTCTGGTGAGAGGATTACTAATAGGGTGATAAGCTTCTCAGGGGGTTTGGTTAATGCTTCTCAGAATGCTTGTAGATATGAGGACGCGTTTAAGGGATTCTGTCAAAGGTACGCGAGAAGTGATTGTGGGAAGGCAGTTGTCGCTGTGGCTTCTCAGACACTTCTGGATGCATTGTTCATGTTTAGGAGTAACGAGGCTTGTGGAGAGAAGTGATCTACCAAGAAGAAAACTTATGAGGTTTAAGCGTAATCGTAGAGAGTTGGTTTATAAGCATGATTGGCATCCATCCGGTTTCCATGAAAGTATCCTTTCCAGAAGAATTATAGAGAATTTTTATGTCAAGACTTAACTGGTAAGCATTGGAAAAATTGGTATGCGTTTTTTCAGAATAGAATTATAAGATTCACATCTTTTTCATTATTGAAGGGAACACTATGAAGCGATATATACAAACTGGAAGCAATTCGCTAGATCAAGCTTTAGAAGGCGGGTTAGCACAAGGAGAAATGTGTCTGCTTTATGGAGAGGCAGAGTCTGGTAAGTCTGCTTTAGCAATGCAGTGCGCTGTTAACTGCGCCCGTCTTGGCTTCAAAACCTTATATATTGATTCAGAAGGAACTTTTTCTCCCGAAAGGTTGCTACAAATTGCTTCTCAAGATTTCGATAATGTCTCTGACTCTATTATAATTGCAACGCCTACGACGTTCGATGAACAAGTCGCACTTTTCGACGGACTTGATAAATATGTAAACAAAAGATTTGGGTTAATTGTCTTTGATACAATAACGTCTCTTTACCGTTCAGATCTTGATAAAAAAGAAACTTTTAATCTGAACCGAGAACTAAATCGTCAAGTAGCAACTCTAGGAGAAATTGTTAAGAATCTTGAAATATCTGCTTTATTGGTAAGTCAGGTGAGAAGTGTGATTCCTGAAGTAGATGTTGTTCCTGTTGCAATGAGAGTATTGAATTTTTGGTGCGCTTCTATTGTAAGTTTATCTCGAGTTGGTTTGAAGAAGATTGTTAAGGCTTCGGTGGAGAAAGTTGGAGGGAAAGAAACCAAAATAACCTTCTATTTAGTCATGAAGGAGGATGGTTTGCACGATTACTATTCAGATACCTAAGTAATAGGTGAACTGTCATGTTTGAAGCCGTAATTTTCGATTGGGACGGAACATTAGCTGATACATTACCTATAATTGTTTTCTTGTTTCAGAAAGTCCTTCAGCGTGCTGGATGCAATGTCAGTGATGGGTTTCTCTTAAAACGAATCGGTATAGGTGCGAGAAACATGTTTAAGGATGCGCTTAAGTCTAGTAATATCACATTTGACGAGACAAAAATAGATGAACTTATGGAAGAAAAAACAAAAATGCAACTCGAAGTATTAGACAAAATTCAGCTCTTCGAAGGCGCTTTTAAGCTTCTAAATCTGTTGCGTCCAAAAGTAAAACTTGCTCTTGCCACAATGAGCAACCGAGAAATAGTTGATAAATTACTAACCATGAAAAATCTTGAAAAATACTTTGACTTCATCATAACAGCAGACGAAGTATCAAAGCTAAAACCTGATCCTGAAGTTTTTCTTATGTGCGCGCTAAAATTAGGCTGTCAACCCGAAAAATGTGTGGTTATCGAAGATTCTGTTTTTGGTGTCGCAGCTGCAAAAAAGGCCAATATGAAATGTATCGCAATACCTTCTGGGGCGTACTCCAAGGCAGATCTTAAGAAAGAAAGTCCAGATCTCATTGTTGATTCTTTGAAGGAAACACAGAAAATATTAGATTTCATATTGTATGATTCAAAAATTTTATGAGGGGGCTCAGATGGAAACTTGGAACCCAATTACTGGCTGCCTATACAGATGTGTTTATTGTTGGGCAAGAAAATACGCTAAAAAGTTAGCTGCTAAAGGTGTTGAACCATATAAGAGTTACGGATTCAAACCAGTATTAGCTGAATGGCGACTGAAACAGAAGTTTCAAAAAGGAAGCTTCATATTTGTTTCGGACATGGGTGAAATGTGGGGAGATTGGGTTCCTAATGAGTGGATAATAAAAGTTATGAGTGTCCTAATTGCAAAGCCAAAGGCAAGATATTTGTTCTTGACAAAGAATCCCAGTAGATATGGCGAATTCCTCAACATGTTTACTGATAACATGACGCTTGGTGCGACTATTGAAACGAATAGAACAAATAAGCTTTCAAGAGCCCCTCCTTACGAAACAAGGTACAATGCAATGAAGAATTTAAACTGGAAACACAAAATCATTGTTATAGAGCCAATTTTAGATTTTGATCCAGAATTCATCGATTGGATAAAAAGCATTAACCCCGAACTTGTTTACGTTGGCTATGACAACTACAATAATAAGTTACCTGAACCGCCCCTTTATAAAACCCAAGCCTTGATTGATGAGTTGAAGCAAACAATACGTGTTGAAGCTCAAAATTTACGAAAGGCGTGGTTCGAGACATAGCCTATAAAGTCATTTTAGAAGCTTGACTCCCACCAACGCCCCAGTTTGTCTTAGGTACATCATGGATGATAACATTTAAGTGTTTAGGATCCACACCTACTTCCTCAAAAGCTTTGGCTATACCTTTAATGATTTTCTCTTTTTGTTCAGGTGTTCTTCCTTCCCACATCTCAACAATCACAACAGGCATACCTATTCACCATCCAAAAATGAAGTTTAGACTGGTTACTTATGCATTTTGGTATATCGTGTTAAAGCGGAATTGATAAGCTTATTTAATGCCTTGCTTAAGAGAAGATGAAGCATAAAAACACAGATGAGACTTGCAAGATGAACGTCGATAAATTCGCCTTTAAAATATTCTTCGCCTTATACTACATTTTTCCAGCTTACTGCGCCAACGGGGCACCTGTACTTTTCGGAGGGGGCAGACCGATTGACGGAGGAAGAAAGTTTCGAGACGGAAATCCCGTTTTCGGCTCTCACAAAACAGTTCGCGGCTTTGTCTCTGGTCTTGTAATCGGAACCTTTGTCGGATGGGTTCAGGAAACCTATGGGTTAAGCGTTGGTCTCCCACAAGGAAGCACAGTTCTCGGGTTCACCTTGTCTTTAGGAGCCTTACTTGGTGACTTACTTGGATCTTTCATTAAGCGCCGAATAAACCTTAAACCAGGCGAACATTTACCTTTATCCGACCAGCTTGACTTCGTGTTAGTTGCGTTGGCTTTCAGCCTTCCAGTTCAGCCTCCAAATCCGACATACGCTGTGATCATCGTAGTCTTGACAGCTCCAATTCATTACATGGTCAACGTTATGGCATATCTTCTAAAACTAAAAAAGACTCCATGGTAGAACTCGAAAAACCCTTAGTCGACATTAGTTTAAACCAGTTTCTTGACTGCGTCTATGATTTTCTCTTTGCTTGGGATAGCGGCTTCCTCTAGAACTGGACTCATAGGTATGGGCACATCTTCCCCCGCAACTCTTAAAATTGGAG
>CAZIFH010000049.1:0-22072 GCA_964539065.1 uncultured Candidatus Bathyarchaeia archaeon
GCTTTATAAGCAGCTTCAAGTGTACGGATAAAAAGGAACGGATAAGGCATTTTGTGAACTGGATTATTCCAAGGATCAAACCCTGTCCAACCGATGAAGTTCTCTTTTAAGTTAGAAGGAACTTTCATATCTGCAATGCCGCTGGCTAAACCGATACCAACTCCAGGTTCTAACTTATTGATGAGTGAAGTTGCATCTGATTTAGATAACCCTCCAGCCAAGTAAACTTTTGCATTAACACCTGCATCAACTGCTCCCTGCCTAATTGCTTTTAAAAACCCAGCGATACGGTCACCCATATCTCTGCCGGCACACCATGTAGGTCCATTTACGCCCGCATATAAACGCTCAGTCCAACACATCATAGCTCCAGCATCGTCTGTATAAATGGTAAAGATCTCAATTGATGGAGCAGCTTTAACAATTTCATAAACAGCTTTGCGGTAAAGCTCAAGTACTTCAGGTTGATCTACGCATGGAGCGTAAAGAAGATCTCTTGTTCTTAGACTGTTATCACCACGTGCCCCGCGCCAGTCAGGATGCTTGATATAAACCTTGTTAGGAAGCCATAAAGGTTCATTTGCATGGTAATAACTTTTAAGTCCATGTTTATTAACAATTTCATGTTTCTTTTTAAGAAAATTCATCTGTTCATTAACAAATTTTCTATTATAGACTCCTTCCAATTCTACAGGTTGATAATGTTTGAAGATAGAGCTAGTCATGGCGACTGACCATTCAGTCCAAGGATTTCGCTCGTTAATATCTTTATCAACATATTCTGTTCGGCGAGAAAGTTTGGAGATACAGATATGTGTGAACCCCGCCTCCTTAGCTCTCACGACACAATCTTCAAACTCTTCAAGATTTCGAAACCATAACGAATCAAATAAAACATTTTTGAACCTACGCATATTTCGATATCATTGGCTTAGTTATATTTATTCTTTTATATTAATTTGTTTTAGTTGCTTTTTGAAGCAGGTTCATTTCTATCTTCTATTCAAAAATGAAATTAATTTACTTAGACTCATTATACAAAGTGAAACATATAAAAGATATTTAATCAAAAATCTTATTAATCTTCCTCCAAGCAAACGCTTATAAACAGATACTCAGTTCAGTAGTTGCTGTGTTTATAGGAATTTTGGAGTTAGGTGTTCCAAAATGGCAAAATTCAAGGTTGTGGTGTCAGATCCTGAATCTGGAAAGTCAAGTGTAGTTGAATTAGAAGATGCTCGAGTATCGCCTCTGTTAGGAAGAAAAATCGGAGAAACAATAGAAGGCGTTGTGTTGGGGCTTCCTGGACATAAGGTTTTAATAACCGGTGGAAGTGACAAATCTGGATTTCCCATGAAACCAGATATTCATGGAGGGGTTAAATCAGAGTTTTTATTAGGCAAGGGAGTAGGTTTTAAACCGCTCCAGAAAGGTATGCGCCGCAGAAAAACTGTACGGGGAAACACAATTACAGAGGATATTGTTCAAATTAACGTTAAAATAGTCGAAAAACCAGAGGGAAAGTCCAAGAAGAGTTAGCATTTATGCCTTCTAAAAATAATGATTTATTTTTAAATGTATAAAAAAATAAAATCAAAAAATTGTAATATAAAACGCTTAAGATTATCACTCAGACAGAAAAGATTTGACTAAGCTTTATACCACTTAAATATCAAATATTCTATCGTGTTTCTTTCTAACTCAGGGACAGCAATTATAAAGCGTTTTCTCACAGTAGTCGCCAATCTTCCATTTTTAACGATTTCTGTGGCTGTTATATTATCTTTTCGATTCTTTACTGAAATCATATAAGGCGCATGATCGATTCCCGGTCCATCTTTGTAAACTGCAAAGTCACATCCATATTTAATTCCAGGGGTAACCACAAGTCCCTGCTCTCTCAAGTCTCGATAAACCATATATTTGGCATCAAAATCGTCGCAAGCTCTTTTAGCCTTGTTTTTAAGCGCCCGAAAACTAATTTCTTTTTTGTTAGGCCCTTCAGTTATATGGATAAAATTTTTTTCTACTAGATATAATCCTTCCATTAAATCTAGAATAAGTGGTACATCAAACTCCAAGTTTCTAGGTTTAGATATACCTAATGGTTTACCATAAAATCCGCACTTAAAAAGATTAGACCCTTTTTTAGGATCCCAAATAACAAGAAAATCTTCAATAAGTTCAGCCTCAACCTCTTCAGGCAAGACTGTTTATCTCCTAAAGCGCAAACGCAAGTATTCGAGTGGCATCTGAAGCATCTTCAATTTTGTCGGCAACGTCTTCCAAAAGCTGAATTATGTCTCTCGCCAAAAGAAGAATGTTGATTTCTAATTTGCTTTCCAGAAGAATAATCTCTAAAAATCGATATTTATCATCAACTTTTCTTTCAGCAATCTCTACTTCCTTAGCTTTTTCCAAAACCTTAGGAGAACCATAATTCAACATTAAGAAAGTTTCTCTAAGCATCGCAGCAGCATCTGACACGACACCGGCGAGTTCAACTATCCCTTTTATAATGTTATGTGGCACATTCCATTTTCGATCTACCATTTGAAAAATCCTATAAGCTATACCTTTACACAAATCAGCAATTTCGCTGGTTACGTCTGTAAACCGAAGAAAGTCTTCTCGACTAATCAGTATAGTACCAATTTCTACTAGTTCTTGGGCAACTACCCTCTTTGAGTTATCAATTTCCTCCCCAATTTCTTGTACCTCTTTGTAGAGTTGTTGAGTTGCTAAGCTATCGTTTTCTAAGCAGGCGTCTATTAGTTGAACCATTTTTCGATAGATGTTCATAACTTTTCGAAGATGTTCTTGACACAAATTCAAAGCTCTTCTTTTCGCCTTGTGCTCTGCTTCTACTGGAAAAACCAACTTTCCCGCCTCATATTAATCTTCAAACATTTCAATATTAAATGAACACCCAACCTTAAAAAACCTAACTAATCTATGAAAACAAGATTAATTAATGTTTAAAACTTACAGGTAACCCTAATTCTTCAAAAGATATCTTATTGTGATAGAACTCATTGAGTAATTTAGGTAGAAGCCCATCTTTTGTTCTCACCTGCTTCCAGGTTTCTCTGTCTCTAATAGTTACTGTTTCATCGACAAACGTTTGGTAGTCCACTGTAATACATAGAGGGGTGCCGATTTCGTCAAAGCGTGCATACCTCCTTCCAATAGAACCACTTTCATCATACTCAACTGCAAATCCTTCCTTTAATAACAAATTATATAATGTTCTCGCCTTTTCTGGTAAACCATCTTTGTTCACAAGCGGAAGAACAGCTGCGTGCAACGGCGAAATAGCGCGCGGAAAATTAAGAACAATTCTTCCTTTTTTTACCGAGTAAGCGTATTCTAATGCAACGTATGAAAGCCTGTCTGATCCGAAACTAGGTTCAATAACATGTGGAATAAACCTTCGCCCAGTTTCTTCAATTTCTTTTTGAACGAAATTTACATGTTTGGGAAGAATTCTATATTTATCTATCATGCAATAGCCTTGCTTTGCAAATTCGGATTCTAATAGTTTTGGATCAGTTTTTAAGAGCAAATCAACTACTTTTTGAGTTTCTTCTTTGAAGGTGGGACCTAACTCTGAGTGAACTGGCTTAACTATAATTTCTGTTTTAACTTTTTTTGCTCTATATGGCTTGAAAACAGTCATATCTATGCCGCTTTCTTTCATGTGTCCCTTAAGATCGTAATCTGTCCTATAGTTGAACCCTGAAACTTCAACCCAGCCCCATCTATCAAGATAAACCTCTTGATCAAAGCCTTGAGCTGAGTAATGTGCCCTTTCCCAATCAAGTTTTTCAATAAAACGTTGTTTATTCTCTGGTACGCCCAATTCCATCAGAAACCTTTTACCCATAGCCATAAAGTAAGCTTGCCATTCAGTCATAACATAGCCTTTGTTAATAGCATCTCTTACTGAAATATTGATGGTGTCATCTTTGCCTTTCAGCCTATCTTTTGTAAGCAGAAGCCGTAACTTTTCATCTTCAACATCTTTTAGATGTGAACATTCAGGATGCGCTGGGTCTATGAAAAACTCTAGATCTATTATTGTGAATTCTCTGAGACGAATTGGCCCTTGACGCGGAGAAATTTCGTTCCTCAAGGCATGACCAATCGTAGCAAACCCTATAGGTAATCTTTCTCTGGTCTGCTCATAAAGACGCTTGAATTCAACGAAAACTCCTTGCGCAGCTTCAGGTCTACCGTAACCCACAGTTTCAGAATAAGGTCCAATCGTTGTTTTAAACATGGTCAGAAACTGTTCTGGAGAATCAAACGTTCCTCCGCATTCTGGACATTTAATTTCGTATTTTTCTATGCATGCTTGAATCTCGTTTAGCTTCATCTTGTCTGTTTCCTTCGAGTTCATATTAGCCTTTTCTTGAAGTAGATGATCTGCCCTAAACTTTTTATGGCATTTTACGCATTCAACCATTGGTTCCTTGAAGCTTTGAATGTGACCTGAAGCGATAAAGACCTTTTCAGGCGTAATTATCGGAGACTCCAGTTCATACAACCCAAGTTTTCTAAGAAATAAATCTCTAAATTTGTCTTCAATCTTTCTTTTCATTACAGAGCCTAAAGGACCCCAGTTAATGAAGCCTGCTATACCTCCATATATTTCAAAAGACGGCCAAAAGAACCCACGTCGACGTGCAAGATCAATAACCTTATCGTACTTGTCAAACTTTTTCAAAGATGATCATCCTCGCAAAGGCTTTATTAAATGAAATCATTCCCAGATATTTTATCTTTGCCGCTTATAAATCTCAGCAATCCAAGGAATCTTTATAGTTTTTTGCTCATGTATGGACCATCATATTTGTAACCAAGCTTCTTATAATATCTCTTGGTTCCCAACGAACTTGTAACTAAAATTTTCTTATAACCATATTCTCTGCCAATATTCTCAGCTTTTTGAATAAGCAGTTTTCCATACCCTTTATGCTGGTAAGCTTCCTTTAAGTATCTACCAACAGGCACAACAGGTCCGCAAACACGCAACTCACGTATTAGACAACTTTTTTCGCTAAGAATTTCTGGTCTGTGAGGTTTGTCGGACGGAAACCTTAGCCTTAGGTACCCTATGAGTATGTCATTAACTGAATCTTCCACTGAAATGAAGTGTTCAATTCCATTTGAGGCGTCGTATGATTTTACACAAGCCTTGACATGATTATAATCTGGAGTTACTTTCTCTTTCAACCATCGTTGCCCTACCTCTCGGCATCGAATACATCGACATCTTACTCCTTCTCTTCTAAGTTTATTCATCACAAGCTCACGTAGATTGCTTTTGTCCACACCTTTTTCAATTAAATATACTGGGATATCTCTTTGCACTCGCATTATCCGAACCCACTCAGGAACGATTTTCTTGACCTCAGACACTAATTTAACTGCTTCATCTGTTGTGTAAGGAGAGTATTTTCCTTCCTTCCACCATTCATGCAGTTTAGTGCCATCAATGACGAGGCAAGGATAAATTTTTAACATATCTGGCCTAAAATTAGGATCAGAAAATATTTTTTTGAAACCTTCAACGTCCCTTGTGAAATTTGACCCTGGAAGACCAGGCATCATGTGATAGACAACTTTTAGTCCAGAATCTTTGAGAACTTGAGTCGCAGTTACAACATCTTCAACAGTGTGTCCTCTATTAACGATCTTGTATATGTCGTCATAAACGTTTTGTACTCCTATTTCCACACGTGTGATGCCTAAAGAAAGCATTTGGTCAACATGATCTTCGTTAGTCCAATCTGGACGAGTTTCAACTGTAATTCCCACGTTTCGTATTTGGCTAGATTCCGAGATCGTCTTAGCTTCATCCAAGGAGCTAGATAAGGTTCCATTAATAGCGTCTAAACAACCTTTAATAAATTTTTCCTGGTATTCTCTTGGCATACTTGGAAAAGTTCCTCCCATTATTATAAGTTCAATTTTGTCTACAAAATGGCCAATTGATCGATACTGCTCTATTCGATGCATAACCTGCTTGAAAGCGTCATATTCGTTTTGTGACCCCCTCATTGCAGCTGGCTCAAATCCTGTATAGCTTTGTGGAACACCTTTCGATGGTCCACCTGGACAATATGCGCAAGGTTGTCCTTGCGGGCATGGCCAAGGCTTAGTCATCACTGCAACTACAGTAACCCCTGAAGCTCCACGTACAGGCTTTTTGAGTAAAATGCTTAAAATTTTTTTTCGTTCACTAGGCTCTAAATGCTTTATGATTTCTGAGTTTCGTGGAACTTGACATAAACCATACTTTTGTGCAACTTTACTCTTAATTAGATTAACATTATCTTTTGAGGGGTTAGTAAGACTTGTTAGATTGTCTATGATTTCTCGGGCTACAACCTTGTTCATTTATGGTCGCTAGACTGTTAATTAACGTAAGTAATAAAAACACTTTCTTTCAGCATTAGACATCAGTGAATGAAGCAATCCTACTGTAGGATATGATGCAGCAAGTATTTCCGATGTCTTGTAAAAACTTTTCTTAAAGATTTACTAATGTTATCTTGTATTTTTTGCAGTTCTCGATAAACTTCTGTATGCACTTGTATTGGATAAGTATATGTTTTTTCGTCAATCTTTACGTACTGATCTGTTATTTCCTGAATGCTTGTTTTTTCGCCAATATAGTTTTTGTATGTCCACATGGCTTGCAACGCAGCTCCATAGGCTGCGCCTTCCTCTATCTCTAGACATACAGCTTCGACGCCAAATATGTCTGCTGCTATTTGCCTCCATACAGGATTCTTTGAACCGCCGCCTGTAAGCCTGATCTGAGAGGGCTTAATCCCGAGTTCCTTCATTCGATTAAGACCGTAGTTCATGCCTAAAGTAACACCTTCCATAGAGGCTCTAATAAAATGATTCTTATCAAAAGTTCTGCCGTTAAGACCAAAAAATACTCCTGTACCATCTGGAACGTTTGGTGTTCTTTCTCCCTCAAAGTAAGGAAGAAGAATTAAACCATGTGAACCAGGTGGAGTTTTTTCAACACCGTTACTTAGATCGTCATAAGAAAGATTAAACAAGGTTCGCACAAATTCTGTGGCAACTGTTACATTCATTGTGCAAAGAAGAGGGAGCCAAGCGTTTGTTGAATCACAGAAGCACACGATTTCACCTTTTGGATCAATTATAGGTACATCTGAATATGCATAAATAGTGCCGGAAGTGCCAAAGCTAGCAGTCACTATACCTTTCCGTACATTTCCAGTTCCGATTGCGCCCATCATGTTATCCCCCCCTCCTGCACTGACAAGAACTTCATTAAACCCAAATTTTTCTGCAACTTCTTTTCGGATAGTACCAATGGCTTTATTAGAGCTCTGGATTGGCGGGAGCTTTTCAATCAAATATTGGTCAATTAAATTTAGAACCTTTTCACTCCATCTTCTAGTTCGAATATTCATTAGTGCCGTACCTGAAGCGTCGCCATACTCCATTACCTTTTTTCCAGTGAGGTAGAAATTCACATAGTCATGCGGCAATAAAATCGTTTTCATCTTTTCATAGTTCTGAGGTTCATGTCTTTTAAGCCAAAGAACCTTTGACGCTGTAAATCCTGGAAGAATTGTGAGACCAAGCTGTTCTATCACAGCTTTTTCGCCTCCAATCTTTTTTGTAAGGATCTTACATTCTTCAAGTGTGCTGGTGTCATTCCAAAGTTTAGCTGGACGAATTACTTTCCCTTGGCTGTCAAGTGGAACAAGACCATGTTGTTGCCCAGAAACTCCTATTGCTTTAACATTTTTCGGATCAATTCTAGCCCTATGCAAGGATTCTGCAACTGTTTCATGTAATGCATCGATCCACACAATGGGATCTTGCTCTTTGTGTCCAAGGGGAAGTCCTTCAATTAATCCATATTTTTTAGTGGATTTCGAAATTACTTTTCCTGTTTCACCATTTACTATAACAGTTTTTGTGCTTTGTGTACCAACATCAACTCCTAAAAAATAATCTGTCCTATACATGTTTTTTCGTCTTCCTTTTTTCTTGTTTCTAACATAAATGTTTCTGCGTAAATTTTATGTAAATTTTATGTATATCCTTGCATTTTTACTATTGGCTTGCAATGTTGATTTCATTATCAATTCTTGATTATGAAAATGACCTTGCTGCACACATCAGCAATATTTCAGAATCTGACTCTATGACTTCTATATCAAATTTGATCAAAACTGGGATAATCAAAAGAGTTCATATAGATATTATGAGACCTCCCATGATACCTAAAAAAACAACATTTCCAACAGATCTACTGCGTGTTATGTATGAGAATCTTAAGGATAAGATTCCCTTGGCAATTCATCTTATGGTTGACAATCCATACCCGTTCATTAACGAAATATGTTCATTTGTACCTAGAGAAGAAAGAAGTGATTTCATAGTTTTTATACAAAGGGAATCATTCAGTTCTGAAGTAGAGACGGTTGCTGCCCTTAAGTTTTTAAAGGAACGTGAATTTAGTTCAGGAATTTGCCTTAATCTACCTACACCTGTTGATTTCCTAACTAAGAATATAATTGAAATTTCCGATATGATTCTTATAATGACTGTGATGATGGGTGCTGGGGGGCAAAAGTGCAACAAAAAAGGTTTAAGGAAAACCGCTTTCCTCTCAAAGATGTTTCCGAATAAGAAAATAGCTGTGGATGGCGGAATAAACTCAAAAACAATAATAAAAGCCAAAAAGGCTGGAGCAGAAATGGCCATTGTAGGTTCTTTTATAACTCGTAATGAAGACCCAATAAAAGCTATTTTTGAATTAGAACAGATTTTACTATGCGCTGATCCTTAAGTTGCTATTTCTTGTTTGGTTAGTTATTAAGACAGGATTCTTTTAGTTTCTTTTTTGTAATCTTCTACATTAGGTTGATCAAATGGATTAACATCAAGTAAAAATCCAAGATAAACGGTTTCAAGCATTTTAAACTGCAAAAACTGTCCAATCGAATATTCTGACTTGTCTGGAAGAATTATTTCAGTAAATGGCCTCCTTTTTTTCTTGAATGCTATCTTTGCTCCTTCAAAAATCGCGTCCATTATCTCTTTTAATGTTCTTCCACGAATTCCTGTAACTAGCTCCGTGCTATCATCTAGACTAGGAATTTTTTCTACATTAAACTCTTCTTTGACAGAAACAAAAGTAGTGAATTTATCAAAAGGTCCACCTAAATAAAGCTGAGCTAAAGAATGCATGTCTGTTGAACCAATTGAAACTAGAGGAGTGATTCCAATGTTTACTTTTTTACCTTTATTGTTGTACTCTTTTCCCAGACTCTCTGCTACAAGCTGCATATTCCATTTACCTATAGATTCAAAGTCTTTAGAAAACAAAAACAAGTCAAAAATGTGTATTCCCCGCAAGTAATGTTGATACTGAAGCGACGCAGATTTCGCAGCAAGATTTGCTTCTATATCGTTATTAAGACACAAATCTCTGGCAGATTTTGCGCCCTCAAGTAGCATCTTAACGTCAATTCCTAACAAGCTAAGTGGAAACAACCCCACTGCTGAAAAAACGGAGTATCGGCCAACTACTTTTCTAGGAACTTCAAGAGTGTCAAATCCATACTCTTGCCCAAAGTTCCAAAGCTTTGAATCTTTATCCGTAGTAATGACAACATATTTTTCAAAGTCTTTTTTATATCTTCGTAGAATATTAAGTAAGACTTTGAAGTTTGCAGCAGTTTCTGTTGTTGTTCCAGATTTACTTATGCAATTGATTATTACATTGTTATCTTTTTTCAATGCTCGCTCAATTATTTTTACGAGAGTATGAATGTAATCGGTATCAACTGTGTCCGCGTACAAAATTTTAATTGAGGAGCTGAGATAATTATACATTTTTCCCAAAACAGCTTCTTGAACCGCCATTGTGCCTAGGTTGCTACCGCCAATACCGATGACAACAAGATATTTCGGGTTAAAATGTTTTTTGTCTTTCGCTATCTCCTCTATCTCCATAAGCATGTCTTGGTCATCAAGCAAATTGATGAAAGCCTTTTCACTATCATACCCTTTAGAAGTAGCTTCTACAGTATTTCTGATTTCAACTTCAAGTTTTTTTGCTGTTTCATTAATCCTATCCGATGAAATTAAGCAGTTATCATAGGTGAAAGATATGTTTTTCATTTAGCTGCCACCAGTATTATTGTTGTTTTTAACAAAAAATAACTTTTTAATCATTAATTTTAATTCTCATAAATAATTAGTAATTGTAATTAACTATTTTGCTATTGATCTTTTTTAGAAGATAACTTCCGATATTAAAATATTTTAGATTCAGGTTGCATTGAAGCAGCTAATTCTTGCTGGAAATTGGTCATGACTCACATGATAAAACCAAAATTATATCAATAAAGGTCTGACGAGATCAAAATTAATAATTTTATTAGAAAATGAATGAGTTGAATTGTTGTTATCTTCCATTTATAGACAAGGAAGATGCTCTCATAACATATTTCTAACACCTAATTTGAAGATATAGCAAAAATGTTGGTAAATGAATTAATATTGATGATGCAATAGAAAATTTTGCAGAAGCAAATGAAGAAAATTTTGTTTCCAACTTTAAAATAAGCTTTTCACCCCTTGAACGATGTACTCAATAGCTATAGCTGCTATAAACATTGCCATCAATCTTGCGACTACCAAAGAACCTTCTTTTCCTAAAAATTTGAAAATTGGATTAACATATTTAAGTGTTAACCAAACAGTCACAAATGTTATTAAAACGGAAAATATTGTCACCAAAAAACCAGAGGACTGAAGAATCAGAATTGTTGTCGTAATTGCTCCAGGTCCAACAAGAAGCGGAAATCCTATAGGAACAACTCCAATACTTTCAGAAGATATTGAATAATCTTGCCAGCTGCCTGAAATAAGAAGTTTTATAGAAATTATAAGAAGTAAGAGTCCGCCAGCAACCATGAAACTGCTGAGAGAAATACCAAACAATAATAGTATTTGCTGTCCTGCAAAGACAAATAATAGCAGAACTATTAATCCTGTAACAATGGCAGACTGGAAAGTTTTTTTTCTCTGGTTTTCGCTCATGTTCTTTGTAAGTGCAATAAAAACTGGAACGTTTCCAAGCGGATCAACTACCAAAAAAAGAGCGGTAGTCCATTTTATTAGATCAAATAACATTAACGTTAAATAATCCATCGGAGCCACAACATTGATTTATGGCATTCTTATTCATAAATCTATAACTTAATACTAAAATTTATAAATTGACAACTCTTTTTTTGTCTAATAATCATCTAGAAACTTCTTCAAAGTTTAAACAAAAGGTTCTAGATATTGAGTTACGTGAAAAATAAAAATGATTTTGTTACATACCGTTTATTCCAATATCTCATCAAAAGTCAAAAGTTTCACGTTAAGAGGTAGCTTAATAATATCGGATACACGCGCTGCCACTAAAAATTTTATGTTTTTTTCGCTAGCAATGTCAACAAGTCTCTGAGTGGTGACGCCATCGAAAACAACCGTGTTTATGCCTTCTAAATCTCGAAGTTTGTCTGCAAGTTCATTTACTGGTATTTGTCCTACCTCTTTCATTTCATCGTTAAGGAGCACTGCTTCAAGTGAACCTTTAAGCTGGTTAGCGGTATCTACAATTTTTTTAGGAACAAGAACCTTTTTTCGTTTCTTTTTTTTCTCTTTAACTTCCTCTACTGGAACTTTGTTATTAAGTGCAATTTCAACTTCTTTTGCTGTAAGATCTTCAACTTCTTTACCAACAGGTGCTCTTGCTACAAATTTTATGTTAGCCACTTGTAAAAGCTCTTTTAGGATTAGATCTCCGCCATGATCTCCATCCAAGAACGCGGTAGCTTCTTTCTCTTTACATAGCTTAATTATTGTTTCTGGAATTTTAACTCCTTCAACAGCAATTATATTTTGAATCCCCATTTTTAGTAGGTTTGCCACGTCAGCTCTCCCTTCCACAATGATGATTTCTTTAGAAGAACCAACTTCAGGTCCAGCTGGCAGTTTCTCAGGACCAAACGCCTCTATTTTCGTGCTCTTTAAGATTTCGGAAACTTCTCGGAATATTTCTTCAGTTTCAGGTCGTTTCTCTAAGTTCCAACTGTGCAGAATTTCTTTAGCTCTTTCAATGATGGCTTTCCTCTTTATTTCTCTTACATCCTCTATTTTGAGTAAGTGGACATTTGCCTGACATGGACCTATTCTATCTATGCTTTCAATACTCGCTGCGATGATCGCGGTTGAAACTCTATCTAGACTTGTGGGTATAATGATTGAGCCGACCGTTTTATCTTTCTCAGATTTAAGATCTATTTCTATTCTTCCAATCCTTCCAGACTTCTGTAGTTCTCTTAGGTCAAGCTCAGTACCGAACAAGCCTTCTGTTTGGCCGAAAACTGCTCCTATCACGTCTGGTTTTTCAACAACTCCTTCAACTTCAAATTTTGCACGGATAACATACTTAACCGTGAAAGGTTGAAAAGACAATCTAAATACACCTCTTTACTCTCTATTTTTTTCATTTTATTTTAATTCCTCAAGTTATGATAAAACTCTTATTTTACGAGTTAGACTTTGGAGATTATTTTAAAACTCCTCATTATATTACATAAATAGAAGAATAAAAGGGATTCGGTTTTAATTATTATGAATATTTATAAGTGAAATCCTTAATTGCTCTTTTTAGAGCAAAGAGTGTAATTTTTATACAGTTAGTAAGTTTCAATATTTAGCCTTATGTTTTTCTAACTTCCTTTTGAGAGTTTGGATATACGTTGATAACCCTTCTATATCTTTCACTTCTCGACCAACAATGCTTGAGATATTCTTCCAAAAAATAATATTGGCTTTTATGTGATAACTTTGCAGATTTTCGATAAGCCTATAAGTCATCTCTCTACCTCGCTTATCAAAGTCCAGAAGCAATATGACTTCTTTATTGCATGTTTCAACTTCTTTTAGCACGTCCAAAATAGATTTCCCAGAGGTTTTAGCGAATAAAAACTTACCTTTCACACCAATTTCTTCCAAACATAATTTATCATTTAAACCTTCAACAAGTATAGGTATTCCGTTTGCGGCTTCATCAATCAAGTAAGTTAAAAGACGTTGAATCTCATCTATTCTTCTTTCTAAAGAACTAAGCATTTACTTTAATCATCCAAAATATTAACTATAATCAAGGTATGATTAAAACTCTTTCATATATTTAGGTAACAATGTCTTTGATACTGCTCTTGCTAGTAAACGAGATACTCTTAATGGTTCAGAAATAGCGCCTTGTAACGTAAATTTATCTAACACCTCTTTCGCTTCTTCCATCGTCATTCCTATGAACCTAACATAAACTTTGTATCCAGATTTAAGACTCAACTGAATCCTTTTTTTGTTTCTATGATACAATTTAATCCGGGTTTTATAATCTTCTGGAAAAAGTTTCTTGAAGTATTTATCGAGTCCCTCAGATTCTTCATACGTTACACAGATCAATGGAAGATTAGTTTCTTTAGATACCTTGTGAAGGTCGATGACGTTGTACCAGCTGATTATGCAACCGTTAAGTAGAAGAACGTTTATGTCATCTCTACCGAGTGTTTTGAACATTTCAATCACACTATTCGTTGCGTCCATACCTCCTACTGTTGCTTCAGCAAAAACAACTCCATCAATTGTTTTATCGGCACGCATAACTACACCTGCTAAGACAGATTTTTCACTTTTTCGTTTAACGAAGCTTTCTGAAATTCCAAGAGCTCTAAAAGCCTTTTTATGAACGTGAAGTTTCAAGGATTTCGCCTTTTAAAGATTCTCGTAAATTCAATTTATTTGTGTGAATTTTATAATACTTTAAATTTTTCATGTAAAAAGTAATCATAATTTATCACTAAATTCTGATTATTCAAGATTGCTTCTATTATATTGGGACATCAAAATACCAATAATGACTGATGCCTAGAACCATAAAGAATAAAAAGAATAAACATGTAATCATATCTTCATTCATAGATTTTTGGTGATTGTAATTGGGGTATGATAGAGCTCTGAAAGCGATCAACTTGGAAGAAACGGATAGAATACCTTCATGGGAGTTTGTATCGCATCCAGAATTCCAAAAATACGTTACGGGAATTGATCCGTATAAGAATCCTCAGAAAGCAGCTTTAAAGCTTTTAGAAAAGGTGCAACTAGATCTTTGTGGGATATCAATTCCTTTAACTGATGATCCTATTGAAGTCGGAATAATGGATTTCGAAGAAGGTCAGTCATCCAAAATAGATGCATCTGGTCATCGGGTAGTTCGCTGGGGTGCAGGTGCAACATGGAGATGGGATTGGGGTAATGAATTTAAAAGTCTTGAAGAAGTTCTTGAGTATGATCCTGATAGATTGGAGTATGATGATGGATATGCAGCTTTACCAATCAAAAACTTAAATCTGAGCGTTGAAGAATTAGCTGAAAAATACAATCAATATTACCATACTGTGCAAAACCTTGTAGGTAAACATACGCTGGTTATGGGATCCTACTATAAGACATTGTTTATGTGGTTTCTGATGACTTTTGGTTGGAATCTAACTATGAAATTAGTATTTGAAGAGCGAAGGCACTTCGAGAAACTGCTTGAAGGGTTCACACGAATTTCACAAAAAGTACTAAAAGCGTGGTCAATGACGGACATAAAGATCATATTTAGTCACGACGATATTTGTGCAGCAACGGGTCCAGTTTTTAGCCCTGAGTTTTACAGAAAATATTTATATCCTCGCTACCAAAAGATTTGGGATCCTCTTAAGAAAGCTGGAATAAAAATCTTGTTTGCTTCAGATGGAAATATAGAACGGGTGTATGAGGACATTTTCAAGGCTGGTGCTGATGGAATTTACATTGAACATCACCCTAATCTTCAAGCCATAGTCGAGAAATATGGAGACAGCAAATTCTTGGCGGGTGGCGTTGATGGACGTACTTTGCTTTTCGGCGGAAAGAAAGATGTGTGGAAAGAGGTTGAACGAGTAACCAAGATTGCTAAAGAGTGTCCAGGATATTTCTACTGTAATTCGAAACATATTACCCACAACATTCCCCTAGAAAACGTCATAGAATATTTTAGGGCCTGCAAAAAATTTGGAAAAAGAATCTGAAGTTTATCTTAATAGGAAATGAATCACATCAATTTAACAGAAAATAGTACGCTCTCAATGATAATAAAAATAAATCCTACAAAAAACATATGAACAGTTAAAAAAAGGACATGTTTGAAATGAGTTCAAAATTCATTTCTTAAGCGTGATTATATGGTTATTTCAATAATAGGGGTAGGAGTCATTGGCAGCGCAGTAGCAAAAGCTCTTATTGCCTCTGGCGAAGAAGAGAGTGTGGTAGCTGCCGATAAACGCATTGACTTGTTTTTTGATTTGGAGAAAAAAGGTATTGAAACCACTACCAATAACAAAAAAGCTGCAGAAATGGCGGACGTATTAATATTATGCGTGAAGCCTAAAGACGCTAAGACAGTTCTCACAGAGATTCGAGAAGAAATAAAGGGTAAACTTGTGCTTTCTATAGTGGCTGCGATTAACCTTAATACATTAAAAAAATATGCTCCTGAAGCCAGATTTGTTAGAGCTATACCAAATTTGGCAATCTTAGTACGCAAGTCTTTTACAGCATATTGCAAAGGATCTGACGTAACAGCGAAGGACATCTCAACGATTAAAAAAATTCTTGGTACACTAGGTTTTTTTATAGAAGTCGAAGAAGAAAAGATGGATGCCTTTACATCTCTAAGTGGTTGTGCACCAGGTTACCTAGCGTTTATAATAGATGCATTAATCAAAGGAGGAACAGAAGTTGGGATTCCACCCGAGATGGCTTTAACTGCTTTAGCTCACTCTATAATTGGAACTGGCAAACTGATACTTAATGCTAAGAAAACTCCATTGGAGATTATGAAGATGGTTGCAACGCCTGGCGGAGTTACAGAAGAGGAACTCAAAGAATTAGAAAAATATTCACTACCACAGGCTTTTAAATCAATGTTGCAGGTTGGCACCAAGAAATGTAGAAAAATATTAGAAATGTTAGAGGCTGAAGACCGATAAAAAGATCTGTTTTGTGCATTCAAACTTTATCGGTTTTAATTAGATCTCTTAATCTTTCAACGCCTTTAATTTGTTTAATGTATTCTGCAACGCTTTTTGGTAAGAGTGTTTCCCAGTTTTCGTCTTTAAGCATTCTTTCTCTAATCTCAGTTGACGAACACCTTTCCCTGTCTAGAAAAGGTATTTCCTGAACGTTAAATCTTGCTTCAATAAAAAGCCTTCTCGTTAGAGGCTCATTCGAATAGACTGCATCAAATTTTGGAACCAAAGAGCATACATGAGAAACCCAGATACCATGAATGTCAAGATCCATAACAGGTATAATGTAATACCTTGCTGGATCAACATTTGCCTCAGCCAACGCCAGCTTAATCATCGTAACTCTTTCACCAGCTGTAAAAGGGTTATTTGGTAGATGACTTTGTAGAGCACTCCCAACCATAATTATGATTTCAGACGAGTTTTCTAAGATGTATTGAACAGCTAAAAGATGTCCAAGATGAAAAGGTTGAAAACGACCTGGATACAGGGCTCTATAGAATCTTTTTTTCATATCAGAAGTATCATTCATTTTTCCACCGCCGTTACATAAAATTTTTCTAATAAAAATGTGGAATCTAAGATTTATTACTTTTTTAGATGATTGAAAGAAAATTACAAATTTTTACCCATTTATTTCCATTTATTTATAACAACTTCATTTCTATGAAGAACGTAATTCCATAATGGTTATATAAAGCCTTATTTGTAAATGATCTTGAAATAAAACTATTTTGAATAGCAATATGAAGGCGTGGTGCAAGACATTAATTTATAGAAGGGAATGATCAGAAATGGCTGCTTTAGAGATAAGGCCTCGAATGTTGGTTAAAGATGTTATGACAAGTCAAGTTGTAACAGTTACGTGGGATGAGTCAGTTTCCAAAATTGCTCAACTTTTGAGTGAACATGAAATTGGATGTGTGATTGTCACCACAGCAGATGGGAAACCTATTGGCATAATTACAGAAACTGACATAGTTAAAAGAGTAGTCGCTAAAGACATAAAACCAAGCAAAATAAAGGCAAAAGAAATTATGAGTGCGCCGGTCATCACAATAGAGGCCGACCAAACATTAACTGATGCTGCACGGAGAATGAATCAAAATAACATTAGAAGGCTAGCAGTTATGTATAAAGGTAACCTTGCAGGTATAATTTCATCTAAAGATATTCTTGCAGTGACGCCAGAACTTATTGAGATAATCCAAGAACGGGCGCGTATTGAAAACCAAAACATAACTGAAGAAGAAATTCCGCCTCAAGCAGGATACTGTGACAACTGTGAAGCTTGGTCTGACGACCTAAAAGAGTTTGAAGGAAGATTTCTCTGCGAAGAGTGTAGAACAGAAACAAACTCCGAATATTAACAAAGAATTCAGTGATTCATAATTTTCTAATGCTCGTTTGATTTATTTAGGTAAATATAGTAAACTGTTTTTGAGCTGAAAGATTGTTGACAGTTGACTTAGTTCTAAGAAACGCAAAGATATTTCATGACGAAAAGATTGTGAAGGCAGGAATTGCAGTAGAAAGAGGAAAAATTGTAAAGATTGCTAAAGACGCGAATTTGCCTTCTGCCTCTATAGAAATCGATTGTAAAGAGATGCTTGTCATTCCTGGAGTTATTGATGCACATGTACATCTTAGAGATCAGGAATTGGTATATAAGGAAGATTTCATCTCTGGCACTTCTGCAGCTGCAAATGGTGGTGTAACATCTGTTCTTGACATGCCAAACAATAAGCCGGTGACAATGGATGTTTCTTCACTCTGCAGCCGCATGTCTCTAGCTAAAAATAAGATTGTTGTGAATGTTGGGTTTTTTTCTGCGTTTCCAAGTAATTTAGAGGAGATCCCAAAAATAGTTTTTGAAGGAGCAATGGGTTTCAAGCTTTATATGTCAGAAAAAATAGGTGGGATTGATCCAAGCGATAACGAATCATTAATTGCAGCATTCATTGAAGCTGAAAAGATGAATGTTCCTGTTTGCCTTCACGCTGAAGACCAATCGTTCCTAAAATCCGTTCATCGTAAGATAGAAAAGAATAAAGAAAAAAGCTTCGAATCTTACCTTAAAATGCATTCTCCAGATGCGGAAGTTATGGCAGTAGAAAAAGCAGTTAAAATTGCTCAAAAAACTAAGGCTAAGATTCATTTTTGCCATATTAGTACAGCACAGAGTCTAAGATTAATAGTGGCAGGTAAGCAATCAGGATTGCCAGTAACATGCGAAGTTACTCCTCATCATCTTCTGTTATCTTCTGTGCATCTGAAAGATTTAGGTGCATTTGGGCTTTCTAACCCTCCCCTAAGATCGGAAAAAGATATTCATTCGCTGTGGAATGGTGTTCAAGCAGGAGAAATCGACATTTTTGCATCGGATCATGCTCCACACAGTTTAGATGAAAAGAAAAAATCTGAAATCTGGCAGGTTTCTCCAGGCATAGCTGGCTTAGAGACGATGCTACCACTTATGTTGACGCAAATCAACAAAGGGGTGCTATCTATTCGGAAACTTGTTAGAATGACGTCCAAAGAACCTGCAAGGATATTTGCTGTAAATAAGAGAGGCAAAATAAGTGAAGGTTATTCAGCAGACCTTGTTGTAGTAAACTTGAAAAAGGAGTGGAGGATAGATTCTTCAAAATTTTATTCGAAAGCTAAGTTCTCTCCTTATGAAGGTTGGAAGGTTAAAGGAAAGCCGATGAAAACCTTCGTCAACGGACATTTAGTTATGGATGATGGAGAAGTCTTCGTAAGCTCAAGTCAAGGTCAAATAATTCGAAGGGGAACGGTGCCACATTGAAGTTTCTTGCGGATGGCATGCTTGGAAAGCTTACTCGTTGGTTAAGAATGCTGGGTTGTGATGTAAAGTACCATAACAACCTTAGCGATGATGAACTTATAAAAACTGCTAAAAATGAAGATCGTATCCTTTTAACTTGTGACGTTCAACTCTATAAGCGAGCTTTAATGAGTCATGTTCGCTCTTATCTCATTAAATGTTCCACAGAAACCGAACGGCTTGCTGAAATCACTAAGCAATTTAATATAAAACTGGAGATAAACGTCAAAAACTCAAGATGCCCAAAATGTAATGCGAAACTGCAAGATGTTTCAAAAGACAAAGTTAGAAGCATAGTGCCGCAGGCTACCTTATGTTTATTTGAGGAATATTGGAGGTGTCTAGGCTGCGGGCAAGTATATTGGCAGGGTAGCCACTGGCGGAAAATTGCTCAAAAACTCATGGAAGCAAAGGTACTGACGTCAAAAAACAAATTTTTTTACGAAATTAATTCTTTCTAAACGATTTCAATATTGTCTGGAGACGTGAATTTTATTTCTCCAATTTTTCTGATTTTAAAAGCGTGGTTAAGGTTGTGAATTCTTTCTAAAAGGTTTGGAACCTTAAGTAGGCATACAATAATGTCTTTGCACGGCTTTACATTCTCGATTTCCTTGGAGATTTCGGAGTAATGAATCTTTTTGTTTTTACCATACTTTTTTACGAGTGTGTCGAAAATTTTTTCTGCTTCTATGCATGAATAATAAAATCTGTCTGGGGGACAAACGTAGTATTTGAAGTCATTAATAATTTTGCTTTTTAAAGTTTTTCTGAGATCTTCTAGTCTAAGTTTTTTAATAACCTTTTTTTCAGAAATTTTATGAGCTGCATAATTTTTAATCATTTTGTATAAAGTAGAAGCGCCAGAATCAAAAAGCATCTCTTGCCTGTGTACCTGATTATCTCTGTGATTATACTCGCCTATCCATAACCCACTTGATTTTTTCTTATGTATGGGACGAATGATGAACCCTCGCGACTTCTGCGGGGTTCTTTCAACAAGCCATTCAGCGTCATCCATAAGACTGTTATATCCTCTACAGTTCTGGAAAATCAAAACCCCCAAATCTCTATCGAATAGAATTGCTATGTCGCTTAATTCAATATTCTCGTCAGTCAACGCGAGTTCCCAAATTTGATATGAGAAACCTATATTAAGTTTTACGCTATATTAACCTAAAATCTCGTTTAAGCCGCCTTTTAAAGTATATTTTCAGAAAAATTTATATTTATATATAATTTTTAGTGTTCCATCATCACTGGAGGATGCATTTGATTGTGGAATAATGAAAAATGCGCCATTAAGATATTATTACCTCCAGAACCAAAAAAGCTAATTAAAACACTGCTAAACATTTACATACATAATTTAGGAGCGTTATATTAAACGAGTTCCGAAAAAAAGAATTTAATTGGTCCACCAAAACTTACTCGGTTCGAGAAGGCTCGAATAGTTGGGGCAAGGGCTCTACAAATAGCCATGGGAGCACCTATTCTCATACAACCAACAAAAGAGCGTTCCAGTCCCATAGAAATTGCTATTGAAGAATTAAACCGCGGCATATTACCTATAACGATCCGTCGGACTTTGCCAGACGGAGTAACATACCAAGATATACCGATAAAATGGCTTCTATAAGGGTAATTTCAAAAACGTCCTTTCAAATTAAATTTGGTGATGACTAGCCTAGCTTCTTATGATAAATGATGAGATAATAGTGAGTTACAAGAAAGGTTTGAGCGAAGCCACGTTTGAACTGATAATTGACCTTCTAAATTTTAAACGTTCTCTCTTGAAAGAATAAAGCGGAAATTTGCATTATTGTTTCGAGAAGCCGTGTACGCCTATTTTTTTGTTGAGACTCCAATATTCGCCTTGGTTGTAGACGAAAGGAGACAATTTCGAAAAGTCTATTCTTCCCTTATCATCAAGAACATCTTTATTTACATGAACACCCACAACTTCACCAATAAACAGGTGATGAACGCCTAAAGGAATCTTCTGTCTCACTATACACTCGACGTTCACTGGGCATTCCTTGATTAGCGGAGGCTTAACTTTTTCCGCAGGTTCAGCCGTAAGTCCCGTTTCAGAGAACTTGTCCACATCTTTACCTGAAACCACTCCGCAGAAATCTGCCTCTTTTAAAATCTCAACCGTTGGTATGTTGACCACGAATTCCTTGGTCTCATCAATAAGCTTGTAAGAGTGTCTATGAGGACGGATGCCTAAACCCATTAATGGAGGATCAGAGCAGACAGTTCCAGCCCAAGCCAAAGTGATTATGTTAGGCTTCCCTTTCGAATCTATACAGGTTACTAGAACAACTGGACAAGGGAACAGAGCGCTCCAAGGACTTAGACTCACTTTCATAGAAATAAGGATTTTAAAAAATGTATTTAACCTTTGCTTAATAGTTTCCATGAGTTTAGAAGTGTGGCAACAGATTCTTCAAGAATTATGATCTTCCTAGTCGTCTTTTCCCATTAGATGTGACTGTAAGTATATGGAAGGTATGTAGACGGGTCCAATCAAATAAACATAATTGTTGTGTTTAAAGTGACTATTGAAAAGTTACGAAAATTGAGAAAGCGAAGGTTGCAAACTTAGTTACTGACTTAAACGTAACCTTCTAGACACATTTCTTCGAAGCCGAGTTTCCGATAAGTTTTGGATAATGCTGTTCTATTCTTTTTCTACGTCTCATGTATTATTTTATATGCTTCCTGTTAGGCTGAACCCGTTCAGGCTTTCGCCGACTCTTGCCTCTATTACCAGCTGATCTAAACGAGTCCGTTAAGGAACCATGGGGGACTCCTTGAATAAAATGCTGTAAAGAAATTTTTGCGTGACTTTGACATATAATTAACTATCTGCCAGAAACGTAAAGTTGTTAGAGATTGGTATAATCTTTTTATAGAATCTTTCATAAGGTTATTTGTTTAGGAGACTTGATATGTATCCAGAGGCGCATCTGAAAATACTATTGTCTCACGAATTAGACTTCATATTGTCATACAATAGTGG
>CAZIFH010000050.1:0-3677 GCA_964539065.1 uncultured Candidatus Bathyarchaeia archaeon
CATCTTTTTTCAACAAAAATTAAATAAAGAAGACGAAAAGTGCTATCCCATCCCCCTGTCCATAACAGATTTACTTCAGCTTTCACATCATGTTTCATCTAATTCCATCCAATAAAATTCGCATTTTTCGTAAAAAGGGCAGCTTACAACTAGATTACCTTTGAAATGAAGACCCTTCTCTTTCCAGTTCTCTCCATTGGAATCTCATCGACAAGCTGCGTTATCACTTCCAACTTCTCTCCTTGCCTCGCAAAAAATTCTTCAACATTATTCTTTATCCTCAAAAGCAGATTTGGATCAAAATTTAAACCCTTCACAACATTGATAACTAATCGATCTCGACGCTCCTGAACAATTTGATATTGTAATATACAAAAAGGGTTTTTCTGAAACTCCTGATCATAAAATATGCAACGCTGCAAATATAACCAAGAGATTCTCCTACCGCTGGGCAAAACCAAAAGATCATTAGATCTCCCTTCGATAGATTTTATGAGAGGCCAAGATCTCCCGCACGGACATTTTTCATCGGTTAGAACTCCCAGATCGCCAATCCTGTACCGTATTAAAGGCATCATGTAATTGTGTAATCCTGTAACAACAATTTCTCCACGCTCTCCTGAAGATACAGAGTCGCCATTTTCATCCAATAATTCTATGTGAACATTATCGGTGAGGACATGTAAAGCAAAGTGCTCAGTACATTCAAAAGCAATGCTTCCAAATTCTACCGAACCATAAGTCTCAAAAAGATCCAAGTTAAACTTTTTCTTCACTACTTCCCTACAATGAGGAGTAACCATTTCACCCTGTGCAAAAATTAGTCTTGGATTAATTCCAGAAAGGTCGTATCTCGACAAGGAAAGCAGCACTGATGGAAAAGTCAAAAGAACATCTGGTTTAGCCTGTTTTAATATGCTAATGAGTTTTTCTTCCGGAAATAATGGCACAATTGTCTCGCTGATTGCACCCCACAATCTAGTGAATTTTGAACCCCAACTTATGGATGTTGCCCGCCCCCAAACAGTCACAAAGTTATCGCTTGACTTAACACCGCACTCAAAAAATGGATATTTGACCGAGCCAGGAGAGGGATATGGATCAGAGACTATTTTTAAAGGCGTGCCAGTGGAACCTGATGTACTACGTGACAGCAGCCTTGATACATCGATGCCTTTTGTCAAGAAGTTTATGTAATCTTTCTGAATATCTCGCTTAGACACTAGGGGAAGCTTTCTTAAATCTTCAAAACTTTTGATGTCGCCTGGTCTAACACCTGCCAAGGAAAAAACTTTATTATAATACGGTACGTAACGGTAGGCATGCCTAATGATTGCCTTTAGCTTTTTGAGTTGATCTTTCCTAAGTTCTCTTGGATCTTTCCATTGATTTCTTTTTAGCATGAACAAGTAATAATTTGCAACTATCTGGTTAGCTAGTTTCCGCAGTTTATCCATAGACCCAAATCTCAGTAAACCTTGTTAAGATCTGTTTATGTAGACTTCACTCCCACCATTTGAGTATATCACATTCATGGTACTTACCAATTGCAAATCACTTGTGTTCCATGAGCCTTTACCGTAAACAACATTTTCTATAACATTTTGAGGATTCAAATACACAAGACCTAGAGATCTTACTTTCGTCGTGTTGGATAGAACCGCCACTGACCCAGCACGTATAAGACCATAAGCTCTTAATTCGTTTAGGCGAGAATACCTATCTGCATAAATTGTTGTGGTCAAGACATTTGTTTTGTTTGACAGCCACTGTGCTCCAGAAATACTATATGCATTAATGTATCCAAATTCACGATACAAACGTCCTAGATCCATTCTGTGTTTGCTCAAAGGGACAGACCAGCTATAGCTTTCAGTAACCTCGTATACGAAACCAGTTTGAAATAGAAAGTACCCCATTAATACAACAAGTATTAATGTAAGAGTCTTATTAGATTCACCTTGATGTTTGAATATGAGTTTAATAATAGCGTCCGCACCTATTGCGCATAAAGGCGCAACAAACAATAGGAGCACATTATAGAATCTCGTCATACCCATTATGCCTGATAAACCAGGAACAAGTATAAGAGCAAATAGAAACAGCATTGCGATAAGAATAAATAAAGAGAACTCTTTCCCAAATCTATTTTTTGTTCTACCCTTCATAACCAGTTGTATAAAACCTATAAGAATGAAAAACTCTGTAGCATACGCAAACACTCTGCTTATCATGTTCCAAATAGTTGGCGGTTGTTCAATACCTAAACCTCTTAGTATCTCAGGTTCCCTTAATCGTAAATTAAAAATGTCACCCATTTTGTCGTATACGCTTTGCGCAAAATGAAGAAAAGCACTGTAAACCGTCGAACTTGACGTAAATATGTACCATGTAAACGTTAATACAAAGAAAAGAATGACAAATGAAGATGTTATACTTTTACTTGACCCCCTAATTATTAACGACAATATCCAAACAGAGGTTAAGAAGAGAAGGAAGATTTCTGCCAGTCCATAATGGGATACAATAAGGCCAAAACTAAACAGGATAAGGCAAACAGTTCTAGCAACTTTGTCTTTACCCTTAATGAGCAATGCTATCAAAAGAAGAACCAAAAAAAGTTCACCCACCATCTGTTTATTCAGACCCAATAATTCACCATAGAACGGTTGGAAAGACGCGAAGAGAAAAGCCGAAATAAAAGCAAATTTTTCATTTACAAAATTTTTCCATAAGACGTAAAGCCCAACTGGAACAAAAGCAAAAAGCAAAGAATAGAACAACTTGAAAACCAGTATAGAGTCTAAATTAAGGAAAATTGAGTAGATAGTTGGGAGCAATGTGACACTCAGCATTGCATAGCTTCTGCCAACACTTAAATCGCTAGGATAAGGTCCAACTGGATTCCAATAACCATCTCTTTCAACAATCTTCTGAACAAAGATCTCTCCAGGAAAGTCGGATCCAAAATGCACAAGCTTATCCGAAATAAGTGACGCATGATAAACTAGGGACAAAGCAATTATAAACACAACTAGCGGATAAAGTTTTGAAGAAACAGCCTTTCTGGAAACTACGCTAACTACAAAAACCGTGCCGATAATTATTAATGTGAAAAGCAAGATCCTATTGTCTCCATAAGCTCCAGATGTTATGGAACCTATGACACTTAAAATTGGGATACAGAGAAGAAGGAATGCGGTTAGAGAATTTTCTACCTTAAATTCATAAGATAAGGCGCTATCATTCCTGCCTCTCAAATATGCTACAACCCCGCATACTAAAACGAATACGTTTATGGCAGGGAATAGAAATATGAAAGAAAGCGGTCTCTGAATACCAAATAATGGGGTGAGCTCGTTTATTAAAAATCCAATCAGCATAAGAGAAGCAACACTCAAACCGACAGCAAAAAGTATAGTCTCCGCCAAATCTTCTATTTTGATTTTTAACAGCTTAATCAAAGTTATGCCTGGAATAAATGTTAAGTATATAAATCCTATGACTTGTCTGGCAACAGTCATATCTAAGAACGTTGCAATTGACATTACAAGTTGCAAAAACAGAATGACTGAGAGAAACTCTCTAGATTTCTTGTTGGCATCTATGGAACTCACGTGTTCGACCTCCGATAGTTATCATAATGCATAAATCTTATTTATTAAAGATTACATTAA
>CAZIFH010000051.1:0-6758 GCA_964539065.1 uncultured Candidatus Bathyarchaeia archaeon
ACCTGTATCGCTTAAAACGCCTGATGGAGAGTTAACGACAGACGCTTTGCCCCTTGGAAGAATCATATATCAACCAAGGTTAGAAAAAACACTTGACATACTTAGCGCACAGGGTCTAAGCCCCATAAAATTTACAGCAAAGGTGAATCCACAACAGGTTTTAGTGAATGACGTCTACGTATCAAATGAGAGCTTGAAGAAAGAGAACTTAAACTGGGTCTACGTTGGCTTTTAAAAGGATTAATTATCGTTAAGCAAATAAATACTTATTTCATAAAGCGTATAATTTGAGATTATAAATAAAATTGAGTTACATTTTTTATCTTGCGGAGATTTCTAAAATTCACTAGCAGAACGTTCAAGGTTATAGTAGGTTTGATATTTCTCCATTGCTTTGATCATCGCCTCTATATTGGCCAAGGGGGTGTCGAAGTCGCAGTACCCTCTTAACCAAAGTCCACCCTCTTTAGATCCAAGTTTCAAAACAGCTTCTTTAATATGAGCCTCTACAGTCGAAGGAGTTCCGAACGGGATAACTTTCTGTGTATCTAAGACTAGTTCTAAACAAACTTTTCCTTTACAGACTTTGCGGATGTTTTCAATACCGTTAACATTAGCTTGAAGGTTTAATATAGAAACGCCGCATTCAACTAGGTCGTCTACAAGAGGTAAGATGTAGCCGTCAGAATGGAATAACACGTGAACGCCAGCGTTACGCACAGGCTTAAACATTCGGAGATAGCCTGGTTTCAAGTATTTACAGAACATTTTTGGACTAATCATTGGACCTGTTTGAGTGCCAAGATCGTCTCCAAACGTTATTACATCCACATCAAGCTCAAGCCACTTCTCAATCAACCTCAAGTTATGACTAATAATTAGTTCGATAAGGGTTCGAAGCTCAGGTGGATCCGTGAAGAAGTCTACCATCAAGTTACTGAACCCTCGCAAAAAATGGAGACGTTCAAAAAAGCGGTTATCAGGGTAAGCATTACCGATGGCGAGTTGTCCTCGTTTTTTATCATCTTCAACTTCGGCATGCAATTCGCTCCAGCTTGCGCGAGGAAGACGCTCACTCATGACAATAGGATCAGGCGGTTTATACGAAGCAATGTGTTTCCAGTCAGCTAATGGCCATGGCGGGGCAGGGTGACCTTCGTGCCCTTGAAAAGCATTAAACCATATAGTACCCCAATTGTCGGTATATTTTCCTACATTGTAAACTGGATCGTCATATATTGGTGGTTCATAGAATTTTTGAGATCCCTTTCTATATTCCGCGAAAGATTTTCTCACCCAATTTGTCATGGCATAGTGCACTAATTTACCTTGTCTTCGATTCTTGTCTTCAAATAAACCTATAATGTGTGGTGATGGATGTTTTAGAATCAAATTTTCTAAATCTTCTTTGTATTTTTCCCATGCACGTGGATGAATACCTATATAACAGGGAATCCATTCGATTCCATTAAACTCAGCTGCTTTTAAAGCGTTTTCCCGTTCACTTATGAACGTCATTTTATGACCTCTCCGAACTAAATTATTTATTAGACAATGGGACTTTAAGTCTTATAACTTTTCGTGACTTAAAGAGTCTTAATAAACGAAGAGAATGTTTAACAAAATCAAACACCTAACTTTTAAATGCTGTTTACAATTAATGAATCCTAAAACATTCTGGAGCTCCATTTAGGCTCTATTTTTGGACTATGATTTGAGCACCTTTGATCAAACCGTATGGCACAAGTTGATAAGAGTCAGTCCAATTATTTTCATCTACAAAAGTGGCTGGTGTAACTGAGTGTAATTCTATGATTTTATTGTGAAGGGGACCAAAGCTATTTCTTAAAGAACTTACAACATCTATTGTTATCTCGTTTTGTCCATCTTTTACAAATTCTGTCACATCGGCTTCAAATGGCTGCCAACAGATGGGGATATTTCCTTTTCCATTAATATTAATGATGAATAGGGAGCCTTTTGCTTCGGGTAAACGTATTAATACCCGCGATTCATTCGATTTTTTCTTTAAGCTAAACACAGTCTTGTACCGTATTGTCCCTGTATAGAAGGGGTATCCTTGATCTATCCAGTTTCCGCTACTGAGAGTTTTAGGTTCCTCTGTGATAACATATTCTGTGTTTGATATTTTTTTTACTCCAAAGTTGCCTACTAAATAAATGTTTTCTATAGGAACATCAAGACTATATTTACATGAAAGATCTATTAGATTATAACCAACTTTGACGTGATCTGAAATGTCGATCATGCCAAACTGTTTGTCCCAATACCATTCCTTTACATGTGTAGAAACGAATTTATGGTTAACTTTTAACTGCCATGCTGAAGCTTTCTCTATAATCAAGTAGACCTGTTTGTCTTTAATCTCAGATTTGAAGGTTACACGAATATTAACTTTGAAAGGAGCGGGATAAATGTTCTTTGTTTTCAAAACCCAAGGTTGACAAATTGCATATTTCTCCAATCCTGCCCTTTTTCTAGCTTCAACGCGAGCTTTCCATATTGGTTTTTTCTCGCTCCATTTACTATCTCCAAAAGAAAATTGACAGGTATCAAGAACCATAGAATTAAGGTGCAAACGGTCGAAATCCCATTTATTTGGAAGTTGTATTACTTCTTCTTGAGGCGTTGCTTTTTCTAGTCTAGGCAATAATGGTTTTGAAGTATCTAACACGAAAACATGACTTTCAGCGGGAAATAATTCCTCAGTTATAATTGTGTAACCATGCAGATTTACAGCATCAACGATGTTTATTGATCCGTCTAAAAGATTCCATTTGGTTACTTCGCCTTTCTCCGCAAACTTGATAATAACATCATGTTTATTTGTGCGACTTTTGTTAAATACAAAATATATGTGTCTAGTGCCTTCAACACGATGACAAACGAAAACGTCCTCGTTCTCATTACCATTTTCGTCAACAATGCTTATTGACCGCGGAAGCTTTTTGTTAATCGCCTCCTCTAAAGCTTGTCTTTCATGGCTTACGAGTATGGCATTTGAGTATGAGAGAATTTTGCGCCATTTCTCAACAGCAGGCTCGCCATCAATCAAGGTAGGGAGGTCGTTGATGAAGAGAACAGTGCCGCCGGCATCTAAAAACCGCATCAATAGATTATATGTGTTTACTGACCATGTTAATGAAGGTGGCACAACTACTATTTTATATCGCCCCTTGTTTACAACAAATTCTTTTCCTATTATGCAAGCATGGCGGTGCAAAACAGTTTCATCGCCATAGTCAAAGTCACGATGCAATGCTAAAAGATCGTCTTGAAGTTTTACCAGCGATTCATTGAATTTCCATGCTTCGCTGTTTTGTTCTTCAATTATAGGTGAAAGATGTGTGAAAGTAGCCCACACGCTACCTATAGGATGAAGCACAAGTATATCTACAAGAGTTTTTCCCTGTGAACAGATATAACATGCGCGGGCGAAGTAGTCATTAAGAATCTTGAAATGTTCCCAGTAGGGTTGGTGATAGCTAAAAGTAGGTGGGTAATCCCTCTTAGCTTCACCTTTCATTGTGTAATATGTCAAATGGAGACAGAGAAAGTTGATGCCAAAAACAAAATGAAAGTCAGCTATCCATTTTAGATCCTCAAACGAGACCTCATAACCACTACAACCGAATAGCTCTGACAAAACACGTTTTTTATCAAGCTGATGCGCAATACTTGAACATTGTTTCAAGGTCAAATGGTTTTCAATAGATCGACCCAAATGGTCAACCCCTGGGATATGCATATATTCGTAATGTGGCATGGCGGCACCTATATGTCTGACCTGAAAATCAAGGCTATCTTCATAAAGATAGTGACCCGTCATCATTAAACCATACTTCTCACATCTTTTTGCGTAAGGAATGGTCCAAGCTTCAATGAAACGCAATGCAACAGTTTTCCAGAAATCATATCGCACTTTATGGAACCCTTCACCCTCAAAATATAAGAGAGGCAACTTCTCTAAGATGTCATAGCCATTGTTTTTTCGAAAAACTTCTATCATTTCTTCCGTCCAAGGAATCGTGTTTCTCCCTAGATAATTAGGTTCATCCGTGAATATCCCTGGTATACCTTCTCCAAAATCTTCTTTAAACTGTTTAGCATATACGTCTAAAGTTACTTTGAGAAATTCTTCGGTAACTTTAGGATTCAACAGATCCACATAGCTCCCATCATTGTAGCGGAATGAACTGAATAATCTTGAGTGTTTAACGACATACGGAGGAGACGAAATTTCTATCCAATCATTTCCCGTGTATAAACCTCCATAAGGTGCCAAAGTTATCTTGAAAACAAAAAGGCGTCCATCACCCTTAATTTCATCTGGTTTATTTATACGTCTAAAAACTTCCATATACATTACAGATGAAAAATGGATCTCAAAAACGCCGAGGACAGAAGTTTCCTTTAAAGCTTTAAGAGCCTCTTCGAAGTTTACTTCTCTAACAAAGACATAGCGTCCTCTGTACTCATCTCCTTTGGCGGACACTAAACCTCCAGCAAACCCACTTGGATATCTATCTTCGTCGTAGAGCCAAGAGTCTATACCTATCTTCTTTCCTTCTTTTAAACAAGCCCTAACGCAGTTCATCCATTCCTCTGATAAGTATGGTGTAGCAAGACCGATTCTTGAGTGCATAAAGTATCCTCCAAACCCTTTTTCAGCGAATTCTCGCACCTGCCACTTCAACTCTTCTATGTCTAACATGTCATTCCAAGCCCAAAAGGCACATGGTCTATAACGTTTTGTTGGATGCTTAAACAGTACTGAATCCATTTCTATTTTTCCTCATTTGTTCTGTTGCCTGACAACATTACACAACAATAAAGATGTTTCATTAATAGAATTTGTTCTCTTTAGCAACTATCTTATTATTCTATTTACGGAAAAAGATGTAAAAGTGGTTACATAACAAAATGGTGTTGGTAAGCGGTTCCATTAAGTTGGTCACGTTGACACACAATCTTGATCGCCCCCCTCCGTTTTTATTTATCATGACAGCTTTTGCTTTTTAATGTTCAATACAGCTATCATTGATTAATAGCTTTCCTAGAGGGTCAGGAGGCCGTATTGAAACTGCTGAAGTTGGTATAGTCTTAGATTTAGCGCATCATTTTCCGAAGAATGAGTCATAGTGAAGAAAAAGATAACATAGGCCTCGCTATAAAACCACTTTATGTGGTTGATAATAAAGACTTAAAGATGTAAAAAACAGGGGGATAAAACATCAAAAATATTGTATCAAAGCAAGTTTCTTTCATAAATTGCCTTCTAACAATATCTCCAAATGTTTAGAAACGAATTGATCGTCATTCAGATGGTTCAAAGATCTTAACTAGCAAAGAAGATGCATATATAATTGTTATAATTGTAACAAAAATATGGGATCAACTGGATTAATTTGATATGAAGTTTGAGACTTATGCTGACGTTCTATACTTAGAACCAGTTCAAAACAAGTCCTGTGATCAGCCATCAAAGTATCACGATTACGTACTACGAAGATGCTGTCCTATCAATAAAGGAAGGTTGAGAACATTCAGGAGAATTCTTAACCGCTATTAACAAAATCTTACTTTTTAATCAATTTATACCTTGTTGAGAACAATTGTGTTACTGCTCTACGGTTCTGGTTTTTCACATAAAAAGGCTTTAAATATGTGTTTTTGATGGTTTTTTATTTTTTCTAAGAAACAAAAAATATCTGGCGTCTCAACTCAATATTTGTTAATGATGTAATCAATAACGGATTCAAAAATGATTTTTCCATCGCCAAATTTAGGAAGGCACTCATATCTAGTCCAGTCAGGTAGTTGCCAGCCAAAATATGCTCTTTCTGGATGAGGCATCAGCCCGAACACCGTGCCTTCAGGGTTACAGATCCCAGCTATACTAAAATATGAGCCATTTGGATTGTATGGGTATCCTCCAGCACTGCGTCCATTTTCATCGCAGTATCTGAACACAAGCTGATCGTTATCCATCAACCTTTCAAGGTACTTGTCTTCAATGTTTTTCGGAAACATGAACCTGCCTTCTGCGTGAGCAATTGGTATTCTCAGTATTTTGCCCTTAGGAATCTTTCTTGTAAATATGCAGTTTCCTGAGTTTTCATGTTTCAGGTAAACCCATATACACCTGTAACCAATCGGTATGTTTGTAGCCAGAGAGGCTTCAGGATATTGACTTATTCCATCAAAGGCGGGCAAAAGACCGGATTCAATAAGAACTTGAAAACCGTTACATATGCCTAGAACCAGTTTACATTCTTCTACAAAAACTTTTAGGCGATTGCCTAGCTTAGTAGAGATTCTTTTTGCTAATATAGCTCCAGCCCTTACGTAGTCTCCGTAGGAGAAGCCACCGGGAAACACCAAAACGTCGTATTCCAGAAAGTTATCTTTCTTAATAATCTCGTTCAGATGAAGAGTTTCAGCTTTTACGCCAAGCTCCACAAATGATCTCTTGGTTTCAGCATCACAGTTTGTTCCACCAACTCTTACAATGCATACTTTTATGTCGTTTGGCTCCATTCGTTAACCTCCAAAAGTTTTTTTCCAGGCGTCTCTTAACTGGCTTAAGTTTTCCTCGACAATTATCTCTCCGTTTAAACCACGAATAGTTAGACATTTATCTTTTTTGACTCTACCAATACAGGCGAAATTTGTGCCTTTCATAATTGCTTCAAAGTTTTTTCTTGTTTTTTCTGGAACCTCAACCAGAAATCGAC
>CAZIFH010000052.1:0-9883 GCA_964539065.1 uncultured Candidatus Bathyarchaeia archaeon
GGTTTAGATTCAAGAGGAGACAAAAGTATGATTTCAGTGTCAATCTTTCCCATTGGGGATGCAAAAAGCAGGCCTGAAACAAACTGTGAACTTATGTCACCACGAAGAAAAGTTTTTCCTCCCGATATTCCTCCGCCAAATATTACAAGAGGAGGATATCCGTCTCTTTTAGTAGAGTAACATAAAACGCCTAAATGTGTTAAAGCAGTCAAAATAGGTTCCATAGGTCTTCTACGAAGACTTTGCCCTCCAGTTAATACTGAGATGCCGTCTGTCAATGCGCAGATTGGAGCCAAGAACCGCATAGTCGAAGCAGAATTTCGGCAGTTAATAACATCATCTGGCGTTAATGGTTTTGGCTGCCCATTTATCATAAGGGTTCTGCGTCCACTTTGAACTATTTTGGCTCCCAGCATCCTACAAGCTTCAATAGTTGCCAGTGTATCGTCACAGAAAAGCACGTTTCTAACCACTGAAAGACCTTCTGAAAGTGAGGCGGCAATTATTGCTCTATGAGTCAAAGATTTTGAAGGTGGAGCATTCACGGTTCCATTTAGATTTTTTGTGGGCTTCACACTAAGATTTGTCATTTACGCATTACACCTCATGAGCTTTTTTGTTGTTAATTCTTGTCTCAATTATGTCTCCACCATATTTTTTCCACACCTCTTTCACTTCCTCCCTTTTTTCTGGAGGCACCACTGCAGCAACAGCAGGTCCTTTTCCTGATAAACCAGCAGCTATAGCTCCAGCATTTAATGCATCAATAGTTATGTTTTGGTTGCATCCAAGAATTGATGAGTGAACAAGCCCGTTAAGCGTCATCGCAATAAGCCAGTTTCCTTGTAGAGCAATCTTGTGCAGAGCCTTCACTTCGTTAGCCACGATCTTCATTTTTTGAACGTTCAAACTTGCAGTGTACGCTTTAATAGCGGGCACATGAATGAGAATTATGTGTCCTTCATCAGGATGAAATCTTTTCAGTATTTTTCTCTCAAAATTGTTAGTAATTACTACACCTCCAAAAAAAGATGCACAAGCATCATCAAATGCTCCAGTAATTGTAACACCAGCTTCCAAAGATGCGTCAACTCCAATATTAACCGCAGTTAAATCCTTGACTTTTTTATTTAATGCTGCCAACGACGCAAGCGTTATAGCATTAGCTGCAACACTGCTACTTTTAAGACCTCGAGCAATTGGTATATTTGATTGTGTTTCTACATATGCTCCCCATTCTCTCTCAAGTTTAAAATGTCTTAAAACTCGGCTAACAGTCTTCTTGATAAGAACTGTACTCTCCTCAGAGTCTGAGAGAATTCGACCATCAATCCAACCTGGTTCATTAGTAAGTTTTACAGTTGCCTCAGTCCATAAGTTTACTCCTAAAGCAGCACCAAACCCACATGAGATTGCATTAATAACTGTAACAGCACCATAAGCAACTGCTTTTCCAATCTCAGCCAAATTCCAATCCCCCTCACCCTTTAATTTTTGATGCAAGTTCATCCACTGCCGCTTTCATCATAACTTCTAAAGATGCCTTCTTTCCTGTCCAAATTTCGAATGAAACGGCTCCTTGAAATACAAGCATCGTTAACCCATCTATTGTCACAGCTCCCTTTTTCCGCGCTTCCAAAAGCAACTTTGTCTCGCAAGGTTCATAAACCAATTCAAAAACCACTAAATCGGATCTAAGAAGTGAAGAGTCCACTGGCATAACATTTTCTTGCGGAGGCATGCCTAAAGAAGTTGCGTTTATTAAAATATCAGCATCCTTAATCTCTTGCCTAGCATTTTGTTTGTTAAGTTCTTTAGCCTTCACAGATGCATTAGTTTCATGATATAATCTGAGTTCTTCAGCTAGTTTTTCAGCTTTCGTCACAGTTCTATTTAGGATAACTATCTCTGCAGCATGCATCGCCAACACTAATGAAACTGATCTAGAAGCGCCTCCCGCTCCCAAAATTACGATTTTTTTTTCAGAAGGGTCTACGCCTCTGTATCTTAAAGCTTGAATTGCACCCAAACCATCCGTCGTGTATCCAATAAGCTTTTTGTTTTTGTTCATGATTGTATTGACTGAACCGGTTTTTTTTGCTGTATCGTCCAACCCGTCAAGATATGGAATAACGTTAATTTTATGAGGCGTCGTAACATTCAATCCATGGATGCCTAAGCTCCGAACACCACAAATAGCCTCTTCAAGTTCTTCTTTTTTAACTCTGAATGCCACATACACAAAATCTAGTCCACAATGTCTAAAGGCTGCATTCTGAATACATGGACTTAGGGAGTGCTCCACAGGATCCCCTATCAATCCGCAAACTTTTGTCTTTCCCGAGATCTTCATAAGTCAACCCCTAATTTTTTGTAGATTTCTCTTAACTCAAAAATTGGAAATTGACCTGAAGCCGTTTCTAATCCTGGCTCCAGCGAAGAAAAGGTGAAAAAGGCTCCAAACAAAGGCGAAAGAACCCTTGAAAGCACACCTTTGTTGCCCATAGCGAAACAAACAATATCTGTAACTCGACTCATTTTTTGGGTGAAAAGAAGACATCTTATACTGTCATCAAGATTAGTAGCTGTTGTAATGATCTTACAAACTTCCGCGCCAGCCTCAACTTGCAACTTCATTATTTTCTTCATTTCTGAATCTGAAGGGGTACCTTTAAAGTCATGGAAAGAAACAATTGGCTTTGAACCAAGATCTAAAATTTTTTTGACCGCAGCCTTCAAGTTTTCTGTGCCCAACTCAATATCAACGTACTGAAACCCTATTTCAGCTGCTTTAATTAAGGCCATAACCCTTGTTTGTTCATTTTGAACTTGCCATCCTCCTTGTTTGTATTCTCGATTAGTCGCAATCATAGGAACCGAAACATCATTTATTGCCTTCTCAATATTATCCATTAGACCTAAAAGTTCGCCTTTAAAGTAATCCAGACGTATCTCAATAAAGTCTGCCCCTGCATTTTGAGCCCTTCTAATCATCGACGCAAGTTCAGAAGGCCTTTCTACAGGAAGCGGAACACAGATCTTCGGCTTCACTTTTCAATCACTTTCTCTTCTTTCACTAGTGTTCCAAAGTGCCTGCCGCCTTCCTCAAACCGTACAAGAACCTTGTCGCCAACCTTCAAGTCCTTAACAGATTTGCTTCCTTCCTCTGTAACAACTCTTATGGTTTCAGCGTTCTGCAATATCGTTTTTAATAGTTTACCTCGACACTCCGCTTCAATCAACAACAAAGGTCGCCACTCAATTTTCACTCGACCTATATTTGTAGTTCTTTGTCTTCCATTTCGGTCAACTATCAAAACTTCATCTCCCGCCTTAAGCTCTGAAAGATAACGAGTTTTTCCTCTTGGTGCAAGAGCGTACAGCGATATTGACCCTGCATTAACTCTGAATGGACGAGGAGCAACAAAAGGAGTCTCATGAATCTCTGCTTCGACAAGAAAAAGACCACTTGACTGGCACCCAACAAGTAAGCCTTCCCCTTCCTTCATGAGATCACATGTATCTATGCATACACGGGCTCCAGCACTGAGAGGTTTAACTTCCACAACCTTCGCTGAGATAAGATCTATTTTTTCTAAATCTTCAGTCTCAGCTATCCGTGTTTTCGTTTCTTTAATAATTTCATAGATTTTTAGTATCTCTTTAATATCTGACGTGTCAGCGACAATCCCATCGACCCCTAGTTCAAGTGTTTCAAGAGCAACTTTGGTTTCATGTGCATTTGACGCCAAGGCTAAAAGAACAGTTTTGCCATGCACATTAGCTATAAGGTTTTCCAAAGGGATGATTTTCCAGTTTGGACATTCAACTAAAGTATATTTAACTGAAGACTCGGCAGCACTAACTATTTGGGTCTCATCTTCTTTAGATTTAACAGTCACCATAATACATGCTTGTCTTCTGTTTTTCTTGGCTTTTGCAGCTTCCTTAAGATTTCTTGTAAGTATTATGTCTCCTTTTTCAGATGAGCTTACAATTGTTTTTGCTCCCATCTCTTTTGCCAATTCTAGGTCTGACGGCTCAACTATGAAAGCTGAGGCAATTGATACTGTTTTTTTTATGAGCGCTCTTTTCTCTTCTGGAGTTAAAACTGAATTAATTTTTATCCATAGTTCCCGCATCTTCAAAGTTTCTCCTTAAACATTTATAAATGAGCTATTACCATCACTTCAAGATTTTTATTATGTAAACATCTTTTTCTGAACTCGCGAACATCATGATGTTTGATGTTACCGTGAAAACCTCCATAGATATTTATACCACATACGTTTAAGGCTTTGGTTATGTCATTTTATTACGCTAACCATTAATTCCAACGTTTTTGCGCTGAAAAACAGAGTAATCTTTTTGCCTCTTGTATTCTTCGTTAAAGAATCCTCGCTGTTGTTTGCAATGGAATTTCCACATGCTATTATCTGCATCAATCAAATTGTCTGTGAACTTCATCATATTGAAAACCGCTATCAATACTTACGCACCTAGTTTTCTAAATGACAGGTTTAGCAGCACTAGATACGATTTGGTTCATCTGTTTGGTTTGTACTTGGGTAGACGAGACATGCCTATTCTTCTTTTATGCTCATTTACAACCACTCCAAAAACAACTGGATGCTTAAAATTTGTTTTTCAAATTCTTCTAGCATAAAACGTGGTATACGCAACGTGATAACTTAAAAAACATGCATTCCAAGCCATATCGATGAACCCTGAAGAACATTTGTCTTGCTTTTGGAAGACTCTAAATTTATGTTCCTGCATAAAAAGCATATTTAAGTCTTATGAGGGGGAGAGATGCCTTCTCTGGTCAATTATGGAAGCAAAATTTTTTATGCCTAAACTTACTTTAATCTAACGGTTGTCTAGACAAGATTTGATAACCGAGGAGAAATAACATTGACTGAAATTGGAAAAAAAATTAGACTAGATCGCATAATGAACAGATCTACAGGAAAAACTGTGATAATTCCCATGGATCACGGCTTAACAGTTGGTCCAATTAAGGGCTTAGAAGACATGAGAACCGCGGTAAACAGAGTCGCAGAAGGTGGAGCGAACGCCGTTCTGTTACATAAAGGGATTATTAGGGCAGGGTACAGAGGCTATGGAAAAGACATCGGTCTCATTCTTCATCTTTCTGGAAGCACCATGTTAGGGCCTGATCCAGACGACAAAGTCTTGGTTGCAGATGTGACTGAAGCAATTAAGATGGGCGCTGATGCAGTTTCAATTCATATTAACGTAGGATCTAAAACTGAACCCGCTCAGCTTCAAGTTTTAGGCGAAGTTGCTAAGACATGTGAGGAATGGGGTATGCCTCTTTTAGCCATGGTTTACCCGAGAGGAGAAAAAATTAAGAATCAGTATGATGTTGATGTTGTTAAACATGCGGCGCGGATAGGAGCGGAGATTGGCGCTGACATCGTCAAAACTAATTATACAGGCAGTTTAGAAACTTTTAGAGAGGTAGTTAAGGGGTGCCCCGTTCCAGTTGTGATGGCGGGTGGACCGAAAACTGAGACTGAAGAAGAGTTTTGTCAGATGGTCTACGATTCTATAAGGGCTGGAGGTGCCGGCGCGGCAACTGGAAGAAATGTGTTTCAACATGAGGATCCAGCAAGCATGGTGCAAGTAATATGTGGTATTGTGCATGAAGGCTTGGACGTTAAAACTGCCTTAAAAAAATACATGAAATAGGCTTTTATTTTTCTAGTTTTATAGACATCTTCATAATAGAAGAACTTTTATTTTTAGGCACTTTTATATTTATCGTGACGAGTCTTAGTTTTTGATCTTGTTTTCCTTTGTTCGTCTTTAAAATCATTACGCAAAGAAGGAAAGGTAGATAGTCAGAGAGTTCGAACTTTACATCAATAACGACACTTTATTCTATAAGTAACATTGAAAATCCAATTTGAAATTAAAATTACTAATAGCAATTCCATTTGAGTATGCTTTCTAAGCTTCTTTTTGGAACATGCAATGTCTTTTTTTCGTCAAGCCAATACTTTATGTTCTCGTCCTTCACGAAGTCAACCACTGGTTGATCCGCCGCATACCCCAAGGAAACTACAAGAATTATGTCTAGGTTATCTGGAACGTGGAGAATCTTCCTCAATCTCTCCCTATCTACAGCGCCAAGTATACATGAACCCAATCCCTCGTCATATGCAACCAGCGATATGCTCATGGCAGCTATTCCCGCATCGTGCCCCACATCGTTACGGATATTCTTGTCTAAAAGTATAATGATGTAAGCTGTCGGCATCTCATTTTCGTTTGGTCTATACTGTGGTAGATATCCTGCCCACTTCAATGTGTAGAAAACCTCCTTTCGGATCTTCTTATCATTGACTATTATGTATTTAAGTGGCTGAAGATTAGCTGCGGAAGGTGAAAGTCTAGCAGCATCTACACATCTCTTTAAAGTTTCTTCTGAAACCTCCTTTTGCAGGTACTTTCTGATCGTTCTACGGTTTATTATTTTCTCGTACATCATAACATTCATCCCTTTAACTGCTCAAACAGCGGATTTACCATTATTTTCTATTTAAAACTTAGTAGTAAACATCTATCACTTTTCATTAATATCTTAATTTATTCTTTCAATGAATTATCTCACCAAATAAATTTGGAAATCCTATTCTGAATGTGATACCTCAGTTTCATAAGAGTCGTGCAGTATTTGGCGCCGGGGGGATTATACTCCTGTTTATGGCACCATTCCTATCAATCATTCATCTTTTATGATATACTCACCTTTCTTCATCTGTGATGTACCATGAATATATGGAATTAAATATCAATATAATCGTTAAGCGTTTCGCTTAAAGTAAGATTTGTAGACTATAGATGTATGACTGAACGAGTGATGCGTATTGGTTGTAAAAACGTGGTCCACTAGGCTTGACGTCAAAACTGAAAACAAGAATAAAACCCTTATGGAAAGAAGGCTAAGAGAGTCTGAAATTCTACGCAGATTGATAGTAATTGGGCTCAGAAACGTGGAACAACCTACCGATTTATTAAAATATAATAGAAATGCTAACATTTCATGTTGCAAACAAAACGCACTATAAAAATTGAAACTTTTAAGATAATAGCTTGCATATTACCTAAGGCATAATCAAGATTCTATAATTGGTATTTTGTGAAGGTATTTTCAGTTCTCTGAATATTATATTAATGAGATCGATCGATTTCTACTTCTATTGACAATGAACCTATTAAATATATGACCTAGTTAGAGGTAACGGGTAGAACTCAACATTTTTGACTTATTGTTGAGTGCCCGCAAATAGTACATATTCATTTTTTATATGTCATAACAAAATATATCAATTAATTTTTTTAAGGTAATAATATTGATCGATACAACGCTAGGAAAGCCTAATTTCCTTTTTAGCCAACTGTTCACCTTTGATTTTTCGAGGCATTTTTGTTCTTCTATATTTTAAAGGTTTTGTTTATAATTTTTGATTGATAAAAGATTGATATAGTTCTTGTTAAAATTCTATTGCTGGATCTTTAAAAACGTGGGAATATCATGTTAGAGGTTGCTATGATCAACGATTGCGCATATGTGGGGGAGACTTTGCTTAAGTATTTACCTACCAGCGTCAAAAATAAGCATGTTAAACGTTCACGGGGTATTTGGAGTAAGACTTTTGGTATAGCCTATAAAATTATGAAGGTTGAGGCGAATGTTTATCACGCACATTATCTTCTTCAAGACTGTTTTATCGCTTCTCGTTTAGGTAAAAAGCCTTTGATTGGACATGCGCATGGAAGTGATTTACGTTCAAGCTTGAATCACCCCGTATGGAGCAGAATCGTAAGGTATAATTTGGCTAAATGTGATAGAATTATTGTTAGTACACCGGACATTTTAGGTATAGCGAAGAAGTTTAGAGATGACGCTGTATATCTGCCTAATCCAGTGGATACGAAACTTTTTTATGCTAAACCATTAATGTATCACAGTGGGAAAAGGCGGGTTTTAATCGCTAGCGATTCGAATTGGGACGTAAAAGGCACGGATATAGCAATAAGGGCGCTTAGTAGAATAAAGGATGAAGTTGACGTTAGCATAATTGCCTATGGCAAAGATTTTGATAAGACTGTGGCTTTAGCGTCTTCGCTTGGTCTTCGCTTGAATGTTCTGCCTAAGGTCCCCCATGAAAGGCTTAATGAGTATTATTGGAATGCAGACGTTGTTCTTGACCGATTTAAAGTAGGCTCTTTAGGGATGGTTTCGCTTGAGGCCATAGCATGTGGCAGACCAGTAATAACATACGTTTCATCCGAATACAATGAATACAAAGAGTTTCCACTAAAAGACACGTTTACAGAAGAGAAAGTGCGAGATGCAATGTGTACAGCGGACATTAAATTGTGGAAAATACAGTACGCATATTTTGAGAATAATCATAACCCAGAAAAAATTGTTAAAAGGTTGATGGAAATTTACAACGAGGCTTTTATATTTGGAAAAGTTTGATGTTGTGATGCCAACGTTAAATTCCGTGTCTAGAATTGGTGAAGATATTTTTAGAAAGGTGTTACAACGAATTTTCACCGAAATACATGTGAACAGGCTAATAGTTGTGGATGACGGTTCAAAAGACAAGACTGTGGATATATTAAAAGAATTTGATGTAACACTTTTGAATGGAGTTGAAAGTCTTGGCAAGGCAAGAGAAATTGGCGTCCGTATTGTGGAGACTAAATGGTTTTATTTTATTGACGATGACAATTTAATCCCTCACGGTTTCCATAGCAAAATGTGGCGATATTTTGATAGCAAAACGGGAATGATTTTTCCAAACGCTGTAATCCCGTACGATAATTATATTGTGAGGTACGAAACCATTATAGGAAAGCTTAGGAAAGCCATTGGATTAAAAGACACTATAGAAAGCAGGGGGTATACTGGCGCCACTTTAGTCCGAACACAAGCGGTGAGCGGGATTGAAGTACCCGAAATTGCAAGGCAAGAGGACAAATTTATTAAAAATTATTGTGAACAACAAGGTTGGCTAGTGAAGTATGCATCTGATGTTATAGTGTTGCATCTTAACCCAAATTTGCCAAGTTATAAGACCCAGTATTTGGAAGGGTATGGATTAGCTAAAGTAAAAGCATCTTCTCAAAAAAGAATTTTGTTTTCATGGTTGTTAAGTTATCCAAAGTCTTTATTTGCTTTTCCATACGTTCGTAAAAGTAAAGCTTTGAAGGAGTTGCCAAGGATGTATTACATAAAATATAAAGGGTATGTAGATGCTGTACACAATTAGGCGGGTGAACAAAAATGATTCTAAACATTGGTTGCGGAAATGAGAACTACGGTGATGTCAGAGTTGATGTATCGCGCACCCTTGCAACAAATATTATTTGTGATGCAGACTCGCCATTACCTTTTAGAGATGAAATTTTTGATGAGGTCTATTCCAGATGCTTATTTGAACATCTAAAGAACCCACATTCATTCCTACAAGAGGTAAAGCGCATTTTGAAGCGTGGCGGGAAGGCGATGTTAATAACAGATAACGCAAGTTACTTACGCTTTCACATGTCTAGAAAATCTTTAATAAAAATTGGGTGGAGACATGGGGGAGAATACTATTCAATGAACCCTCTGGATAAACATTATGCTTTGTATCAACTAGAGCATATCAAAAACCACTTAGATATATGCGACCTAAAAATAAATGAGCTTAAATTAATTTCCCATCGAGGAGACGAAAAACCATCCAAAAAAATAGATAAACTCATTAATCTTTTCCTAGGAAAAAATTTCGCGCTTCCCAGAATTAAGATAGTTGCCATAAAAGTTTAAACATTTTCGGATGATTCTATTTTTGTC
>CAZIFH010000053.1:0-5304 GCA_964539065.1 uncultured Candidatus Bathyarchaeia archaeon
AAGTAAGAAACAATGACACGGCAGAGAAAGAACCAACAAAAATATTATTTTTATATAAACTTTACAAGAAGTCTTACACTGACAATCATTAAAACTAAACCAAAAAATATAGTGAGAAATTTCGCAGAAACCTTTTTTGCAACTCGTGCACCAACCTGTGCGCCTATGACAGCTCCAATTGCGATGTAAACTGAATGTTCAAATTTCACGTTGTTAAGTTGAAAATGGGTTGCAACGCCAGCTAAAGATGTAAAAATCATGATGAACATAGATGTTGCAACAGATATATGTATAGGTAATCCCGCCGCGATATTCAATATAGGAACAATAAGTGCTCCTCCACCAATACCTAAAAGACCTGATGAGATCCCTCCAAAAAAAGATAAGACGAAAGTTGAAGATATGTTAGCCTCATACTCAAACACGTTGTTGTTTGAGTCAACAAGCCTTCTTTTTAGGGATCCTATGTTCATAAAGATTTTTGGAAAAGAAATAGGGCGGTTGAAAAGCATACACAAAGCCAAAAACATCAAAAAAACTGAAAAAATTGTGCCTAGCAGACTGCTTGAAATAAATGAAGTTAAGTAAGCTCCTAAAACTGCGCCGGGCATAGTTGTAACAGTTGAGACAGCTCCAACCTTGTAGTCTATCCGTTTCTGCCGCGAATATGCATAAGTGGATCCAACAGAAGTAAATATAATAACTGCGAGGCTTGTTCCTACAGCCTGCTGTGAAGTGAACTCATATAGTATTGAAAGCGCGGGAACAATGAGGGTGCCGCCTCCTATGCCTGTCATTGACGCAACCACACCAACAAAAAACCCAAGCAGAACAAGAAAAAGAATCTCGAACAACAACAAATATTTTCCCTCTTAAACAAAAACTTCAACTATCTTCAAATTGTTAAAGATTTCGATACAAAAACGATTAAAAATAAACGTCATAGTTTAAGACTTACACCTTAAGTTCATCATGAAATTATTAAAAACAAAAGAACTATTCTAAGCCATTTCTGCCCAGCCTTTTTTGAAGACGAAAAATGGAAAAATTCTAGTTCTAACATTCTCACGCCTCTTAGCACATTTTTGGTATATCTTCATTTCAAACATATTGGATCTTGGAATCTTAAAACCAAGCCTATGGAAAAGTTCCAGAACTAGAGTTTATGGAGCCTCGGGCGGGATTTGAACCCGCGACCTCCACCTTACCAAGGTGATGCCCTAGCCAGCTGGGCCACCGAGGCAATTATGATTTAACGCATTTTTTATGGTGTTACCTGGCAACATCCATGAAAAAGGAATTTAAAAATATAAATTTATTCGCTGAGACATTTACTAAGACATAACGCATCCTGCGTATCTGGTCTGGAACTTCTCCCTCCTTTTAGCTATTTTTAGTTCGCCATTTGACAATACCGTGTAGGGAGATATTGGTTTGATGAATCTCCATGCTCTAGAAAATGTATAGGCGCCCTGATGTAGAACTGCAAGGTAATCGCCTTTTTTAATTTCTTCACCGAAGTAAGTGTATCCCCAGATGTCATAAGGGTCGCATAGTGGACCGTAAATCTTTGTCTTTTTCATTGCAAAGGATAAGCGGCTTAGATTAAGGATTAACGCAAATGAGTATTCGTCAAGTTTGTAATCTGCTAGAAGATTTATTCCGCCATCAACCACAACAGCGTCATCCTTCACGTAAAGCACTCTCAAGATAATGGATGTAGAATGCGTAACTATGAAGCGGCCAGGCTCGAAGAAAACTGAAAAGTCATGGGGTATCGACTTTAATGCCTCCGATATTTCCGAGGCAAATTTCTCTATTGGATCCACGTTAGATTTTATTAGAAGATGCGGGTCTAAGTCCAGTTTAAGCTTATCTGAAAACTGTGTTAATATTTGAAGAAGTTCTCCCTTTGGAAGAGATTGTGAGAGTAGACCCATCCCCTCAGGATAAAAGCCTCCTCCAAGATCTATGAATTCGAGGGAAACAAGTTCAGGATGCTTCTTTATCAGTTGAGCTAAAGTATGAATGTTTTTAACGTAGTTTTCACTGGTTTTGTTCCAGCTGCTATGACAATGCAATCCAACTAACCTTAGTCTGTTCTGTTGCTTAATGAAATTCAAGGCTGGTTCAAGTGACTTGAAACCGAATTTAGACCAAACAGAATCGCTTACCCTTAGACTTATGCACACAATCTTGTCAAGCTTAGAAGCTGTTCTATAGATAAGTATCAGCTCGTCGAGAGAGTCAACATTCAGTATTACTTTATCGCAGTTCAGAACCGCCAGTTTGATCTCTTTCCTGTCCATACCAGGACTTGTAAAGATGATTTTGTCAAAACCGAGCTTTAAAGCTAGCTGCAGTTCGAAAATGCCAGCAACATCTATTTTGAACCCTTTATTCTTTAGAACTGTAAGTAAGTAAGGTAGATCGTTGCATTTCGCCGCGTAATAAAACTCGGACTTAGGTATCTGTTTCCTAAAGATTTTTTTGAACTCTTCAGCTCTTTTTATTAGAGAGTCTTCGTCTAACAGATATTGTGGAGTACCATATTTTTTGGCGCTTTTTATAAATGCATTTTTGTCTATAGAATAAATGTAGTCATACCAAAAATCTGGAGAATCCTCCTTTATGTCCTGTTTAAGTATCTGCTTTACAAGTTTAAAGATCTCTTTTTCATTCATCCATAACTTACCTTTACAGCTCTATTTATTTCATCAATGATTTGCGGTATATCCTTAATGTCTGGATTTTTTACCAGCACGTGGCCTAAGTAAGATTCCCAGTAGTCATCGTGATAATCGGTGACCCTATCGCCAATTTTCTTGTAAAACTTCACTTCCATTATATCTAAACCTAGCTGGTAAAGCCCCTTAACATCAATATCTACAATTTTGCCAGTCGCATCTGCAGTAACATAAACTACAAGCCCTTCTTCTTCCGGCCAAAGCTTCGGTATACTTCTTCCCATCTTAAGAAGAGCCAAGATGCCGAGAGAAGTGTAAGAGTATAGCTCAGCCATCAAGTGGACGAATGCAGCCATACCTGGCCTCACGGTGGCTTCAATGACCCTTATGTTACCATCTTTGAGGATGAAATCAACCATACACACGCCGAAGTCTATCTCAAACGCATCAGCTATAAGTTTGCATATGCCCTTCAAGTTTTTTAAGTTCAAACCAAATAGGCTTGCATTCCTCTTGTTCATTAGAAAAAAACCGTTGAAGAAGCCGAATTTCTCGGCTTTATATTTTTTTACGACCCGTAGGAGGCTAATTTTTCCATTTTTTAAAAGAAAATCACAACTGTACTCATCGCCCTCCAAAAACTCTTCAAGCAGAAACTCAATACGTGGTCTCGTTAAGATCTTTCTTTCGCCGTCAGAATAGTTTACATCCATGAACTGCAACTGGTCTCTCTCAGCCTTTACCGTTTTTGCAAGATGCGTAAGATTATTCTTAAGTTCAGATTCGTTTTTATTCACTGACATGAAATAGCTGGAGTTTCCTGTTAGAATCTTTAGCACATTTGGGTAACCAATCTTCTGAACGCTTTTCCTGTCAAAATTGCTTATGAGAGTATATTTGCCTACGGGGACTCCACATTTCTCGAAGCGGTACTTCATAAGAAACTTGTTACAGGCGATTTTTAGCGTTCGCTCACTGTAAAAGTTCAATTTAAAATGTTCAGCGATTCGCTTACTAACCTCGAACTGTTGGTCATCATCTATTCCTATAATTGCACTGAATCTAGTGTTGTTCTTTTTAGCCCATTGTTCAATCTTGTTTATCAGGAATTGGATGTCATTAAACTCGTCAACAATAACATTGCTTTCAGGATGAAATTTTTCAATAAATTTTCTGTTAACAATCATTAGAAGCTCTTCTTTAGGCAGATACCTCGTCAAGTAGATTCCATAGTAAGTTTCATTAAAGACGTTGGGGAAGATCAATGCAGAAACATTAGTTTCCCTCATCACTGTATCATCTCATCACTCTTCGACAACGTCTCGTTGAAGCCTAATTTCACATCCAACTTCACTATAACACAACTTTCTACTAATTATATTTTCGTAGAACTGTGACTTAAAATGTACATCTTTCATCTGTAAACTCTTAACGATTATTGAATTCTTTTGACAGTTCAGTCGCATTCATATATACAATAATCACTCTTTTTTGTTTCTTTAATTAACATAATTAAAAGATTTTATTTGAAATCATGTATTTAAAATGGCGAGAACTCTTTAACTGGGGTTCTATAGATTTCTGGTTGCTTCTGTATTTTCATAAGATTGTTCATAGCTTCATTTACTTCATCTTTACCTAAATAAACTGACAAGGTAACCGTTGCATTAAATTTTTCTTTTGGCTTCAATTTGACAACACGTCCCATTTCGCGCTCAAACCGTTTATGATTTGGATATCCCGTTCCAGGCTCAATTCCTACAACATAACCGTCCTCTAATGCGCCAGTATTCTTCCACAGCGTTAGGTAAGGAAGTTCTTTCACAAAAAACGAGACTGAGATCGCCTTTGATTCGTCTTTTCCAACAAGCATGGCACTAGCTAAACCGTTTACGTCTGCAACGGGCTCCATATAGTATACTTGTTCTGCAAACCCTGCTTCAGGAGCGTCAAACAGCGAAAACCTGTCGACATCTTTTGCAGCGATTAAATCTCTTGGTACTACGCGGTGAACTGGCGCAATTAGGCGGGCGCCTTCCTCTAAAAACGGCCTGCCATAATTGCAATGATAGAGGATTTGCATTTCGTCTGTAGTGCCTCGCATGTTTTGTACTTCATCTGAAATTGTGAGATAACTGCTTCCAGGCGCAGTTGAAATATTTGTGGTTAACTTCAGATTTGAACCAAACATTGAGGACTCATATACTATACCTTCAACTGAAATTTCGAAGGGAGGAGTAGAACCAATTTTTACTTTAACCATACTTGCAGGAATCTCAGCCACTTTGCCATGAAGAGTTAACATTACGTCTCTTGGATTTCCTAAAGGGTCTCTAATCGCGTCAAGTCCTGATGGACCGAAGCTTGCCAATCCACAGCGTACAACCCACTCGTTAAAGCCATCCAACCAGCCTACTCCTCCACGAGCTTCAAGGTTAACATGACTAGGATGAACAAGATGTTTAACTGGAGATTCGAACCCTAGAAAATGCCCTTTATATTCGCCTTTCCATATGCTCATCCCTCGTGTAGGAGCTACAATGAAAGATAGAGCACCATTATTTACTGTTATAATGTCTACTCCGTCTGATATTCCACCATAAATTCTACGTTTTTC
>CAZIFH010000054.1:0-10617 GCA_964539065.1 uncultured Candidatus Bathyarchaeia archaeon
AAACTTAATAAGTCGGCAAAAAGTTCTTGCAGCCACGCCGTTGCATCGAGAATGGGCATAATCATTGATTTTAGAAAGCACCAAAAATCTGTCTTCCGCTAAAAATATTGATTTCATATTACTTCTTTTTAACAAGATATATCATATGTTTACCTGAATAAATAAATAGTATAAAGCATTAGAACAGAAAACATGTCCTAATGATTCCTTTCTGCTTTTTTATTAGTATCCTATCCTATTGGTGTCTTGCAATTGCAAGAATTCTTGTTATTGCTTATACGGTTTTTTCCTTTCAACATCGCAGCATACTTTGAATGAAGGGAATACCTTTTGAAAAACCATTTTTTCATACCCTCAACCAACAGTAAGTAAGCTCCAACCAGTCCTGCAAGAACAACGTAGAAAAGAGGGGGAGGCTGTACAAATTTAAATGGAACGCCTAAGGGCGTAAGAGAGAATGTGATTGCGACACCTACGACGATTAAGCTACTAAAAATTAAGGGCCTACTTGGTTTGCTTTTGTAGAAGGGTGACATTTCTGTCCTTATAATGAAGATGACAAACGTTTGAGTGCATAAAGATTCAATAAACCATGCAGTTTGAAAAAGCGGTTCAGTCGCGTTAAACGCGTACATCATTATGAAGAACGTAAGAAAGTCAAAAAGTGAACTTAATGGACCAAAGAAAATCATGAATTTCCTGATAAATGAAATGTCGTATCTTTTGGGGTTCTCTATGTATTCTTGGTCAACTTTGTCTGTTGGTATTGTCGATTGAGACATGTCGTACAAAAAGTTGTTCAGTAATATCTGAATTGGCTGCATAGGCAGGAAGGGCAAAAACAATGAGGCTCCAGCAACACTAAACATGTTGCCGAAATTTGAACTTGTACCCATCAGAATGTACTTCATCGTGTTACCGAATGTTTTCCGGCCTTCTAAGACACCATCATGAAGCACCATCAAATTCTTCTGTAAAAGTATGATGTCAGCAGACTCCTTTGCCACATCAACCGCATTGTCAACTGATATACCAATGTCTGCCGTCTTTAGTGACGGAGCATCATTTATGCCGTCTCCAAGAAAACCTACGACATGCCCATTATTTTTTAATGCATTCATTATTCTGTCTTTCTGTGCAGGCGTTACTCTTGCAAAGATGTTTGCTTCCTCAACAACTCTAGAAAGAGCTTCATTATCCATCTCTGCAATCTCACTTCCGAGGATCACACCTTTAACTTCAATTCCAAGTTTCTCACATGTTTTTCTAGTAACTATTTCGTTATCGCCAGTAAGAATTTTCAAGATTATCCCATCATCCCTTAGTTGTTGAACAGCTTCTTTAGCTGTTTCTTTAGGTGGGTCGATAAAAGCCACGAAGCCTAAGAAAACCATGTTTGTTTCGTCGTTTATTGAGTAAACTTGTTTTTCTTCTCTAACTCTTTTGTAAGAAACACCTAGAACCCTGAAACCTTCAGAGCTTAGGTCAAGAAACTTGCGTTCGATTTTTTTCTTATATTCTTCTGTCAAGTCGAATATACTGTTGGAAACTTCAAAAAAAGAACATTCCTTCAGGATTTCTTCTGGCGCTCCTTTAGCAATTAAAATTTTTTCTCGCTTATGCTCTACAACTATGGAGACACGTTTCCTTACAAAATCGAATGGAACCTCATCTACTTTCACGTAATCATCGATGCTGATGTTTCTGTACCTCAATATTGCCTCATCAAGCGGGCTTTTCAGCCCCGTTTGATGAAAACTGTTCAAGAAAGAATACAACAACACTTTCTCGTCATCGTTTCCTTCAATGTCAACATGTAACACAAGCGTGATTCTATTCTCAGTAAGTGTGCCCGTTTTGTCTGTGCAGAGAATGTCCATGCTTCCAAAGTTTTGGATTGACGCCAAACGCTTCACAATGACTCCCTTCTTTGACATCATCATTGCTCCGCTTGAAAGATTTATGGAAACTATCATTGGCAGAAGCTCAGGTGTTAAACCTACAGCCAAAGCCACAGAAAATAGAAGAGACTCTAATATGTCACGTTTATAAAGTGCATTTACAAAGAAAACGAATATGACAAGCAGAAATGTAATCTGCATTATCAAAAAACCAAACTGTTTCAAGCCTCTTTCAAACTCTGTTTCCGGTGCTTTTGCCACAATCTTCTTAGCGATCTTTCCATATTCCGTGAAGCTACCTGTTTTAACGACAACAGCAGTCGACGTTCCACTTATAACAGAAGTTCCCATAAAAAGGTAGTTGCTCCATTCGGTGAGCACCATGTCGTTACTTTTCAGCGGCCTAGGCGTTTTTTCAACTGGAAATGATTCGCCAGTTAAGTTTGACTGATTCACGAACAGATCTTTTGCGTCAATCAACCTTGCGTCTGCAGGTACTATGTCTCCCGCTGAAAGATAGATTATGTCTCCCGGCACAATTTCTGAAAGCTTCACTTCTCGTTTACTTTTGTCTCTAATCACGGTTGCAGTCGTGGTTACTTTTTCTCTTAGCAGTTCAGCTGCCCTTTCAGCTTTAGACTCTTGTATAAAATCAAGAATCACACTTAGAAGGACAATTGCAAAGATTATAATGGCGTTCACCATCTCGCCAAAGAAGCTTGATATTACACCGGCACTCAACAATATTATGATAAGTGGACTTTTGAAATGCGATATGAACTCTATAATCGAGGCTCTCTTCTTTTTTCTAGCAATCTCGTTATACCCAAATATTTCGAGACGATTCTGCGCCTCTTCAGAACTTAGACCTGAAACAGAAGTTTCTAAACATTCAAGAAGCTTATCAATAGGGAGACATAAAATCTCTTTTATACTTAACGATGAGCACATATGGTTAGAAGGCTCGATTTTGCTTGTTACTCTCATTTTATGTGGAGTCGTCTTCACTTTCGCCATCTCACTTTTGTACCTCGTTAAGCAAAACAACCATGCAAAAAAGCAAAACACTCCCTATAAGCGTTTTGTGTCTTCGCATAATTTTTTGAGATTGATCAGTTCCTTGCTGAGAAAAAATTTAATTGCACTTTTACCTGCACTACATGCATATTTAACTCAAGCAGAAATACAATCTCTAATGTACAGAAATCTTGCATTGATATATGTGACAGCTAATTTACTATTTTACATAAAAAGCAACTGCTATTTGTCTTTTGCGACTATCCCTTGCACGGCACCACAATCCTTACAGAAGACAATTATGAGTAGCTTATCGCTTAAAGGATATTCGATGAAAGTGAATGAAGTTACCTCTGCATCGCATTTAAAGCATACAGGCTTGTTTTTCAATCATTCACCTCCCTAACATGCCACAAGTCTATTTGCAACTACTTTATCTCTATAACGAACTGTTTAGTCTTTGACGGCTGGTAATCGTCGTTTCCATCAAAACTTGCGTAAACCTCAATTGTATTATCATGCAAATCCATTTTCTTTGCCGTCCACGTAATGTTAAAGTTTCCTTCACTTCCAGTTATTCCTGAAGCTAACAGGTCGTCTCCCCCAATATCTCTGTCCAAAATCTGGATTTTTACGCCAGAGATAGGTTTTCCAGTGCCCGCCTCCACAAGTCTACCTGTAAAATTAATAGGCAAGCCAATTTGAATTGTGTTTGGAGGCGTGTCTAAGGTTAAGGATGTCTTAATAGGCTTAACCTGCATAGTTGGTTTCATTTTCTGAATTATCTGTGTAACCACAGTTCCGCTTGGTATAAGAATCTCTCTTGTTCTGTCAGGGGACTCCAAGACTAGATGCATTAGTTTAACTTCTTTAACAACACCGGTCTGACCTGCTACAGTTATTGTGTCGCCGAAAGTGTAAGGTCTTGAAATCAAAAGAAAGATTCCTGCGACAACATGAGATAAGATTGTTTGAGTAGCGAAGCCTACAACTAGACCCCCAAATGACCCCATAGTCAACGCAGCTGCTGCATCAACTTTAAATACAGACGCAATTGTAGAAAGCAAAACAGCAAGGCCAGAGATCCGTGTGATTGTTCGAATCGTCGCAGCAGTCGGATGATCAGTTATCCTTCTCATGTACACGTAAATCATTCTACTCAAAGAGTTGACGATAAGATATCCTAAACCGAAGACGAGAACTGCATAAATGTAAGGAAGAAATGGATTCACGGATAATATAACACTACTTAAAGGCTGCAAAAATGCGGGGATTGTCTCCATAGATATCCATCCAAAAATGAAGTTTAGGATGAACAATGAAACTCCAAGGATAACTATATAGAAGATTGTTCTGAGACTTTCAGACCGAAGAGTTTTGGCGTTCTCATCTTTCATTGTTCCATCATTTTCAGCTGTCGATGCCATAAGTGAACACGCTCATCCATAAGAAACCAGTCAACTAATAAAAATGTTTTCTAAAAGTTACTTAGAGGTAAGGTACCTGAAAAACTTAGGATAAAAACAATTAGCTTTTTGCTATGTACTACTGAAGTAGGATGTGGATTAGTTGTTTTGAATATATGAATAGCAACTGGTTTGACAAGTCTTAATTAAGTTCTGTCTAAATATTCTTCAACACTCTTTTCACAGGATCATCAATACCTTCTTTGAAGCTGTTCAAAATCGTCATCCTTTCCTATGTTATGAATTTAATATTTTATTTGCCTTCAGCCATTCTTCGTCCATTTACCTTTTGATGAAATTCTTGTTTTCCATCTAGTATAGAAGTGGATAAAAAAGGTCGAGTCGAAAATCTTCGCTCGATTAGCTTCATTCAATTGACAACGTTATAATCTGAGATGGCTCTTCGACTTATGATCTGGAGAATAACTACTCTAACTACTCTCCTTAAACATTTCATTGACTATTTTTATTCACTCATAAAATGAATTGTTCCATAAAAGTATTTTTAAATGTTTAATCAGATTAAATTGTTTTCCGCAATAAAAATGCATAAACTTTAATTAAAATATATTAAAAAATCACGGTTATTTTATGCTTCGGAAACAATATTTGAAACAACTTTTAGTAGGTCCGAACGAGTTATTATACCAACCAGTTTTCCTTTTCTTGTTACCAAAACTCCAGAGTTCGTTTCAAGAAGAGGTCTAATTACGGTTACATCAGTATGTTCTGAGACACACGGGAAAGGTGGTTCCATCACTTTTTCAACTGGTTGTTCAGCAATTTGCGGGCTTAGATTTCTTACAATTGTTTCTTCAGTAATCATTCCAATCACTCTTTCTTCGTCAATTATTGGTAATTGGGAGATTGCATGTTTCACCATGATTTCGCTTGCCTCTCTAATCTTGTCTTTAGGCCTAGCGGTAATCACATTCTTTGTCATAATCTCTCCACATTTTCTTCCTTTTCCTGATTCCAATATTTCCAATATTTTGTTTACAGTAGAGAGTCGAGGATCTACTTTCTCTCCCTCAATCTTCGCAATATGAGCTTGCGACACTCCTATCATTTTTGCTAGACGGTTTTGTGTTAATCCTGCTTCAATTCGTTTCTTTTTTAATAAAGATCCTGTTATAGGCAAGTAATAACCTTCAGTTATTTTATATATACAACATGCCTTACCGCTCATATTTATTTTTCTATTAAAAATCAGGTTTTACATCAAAAACACGATTAATGTACAATAATACATCTTTAATAATATTATTATTCAGTAAAATATATATTTGTTAAAAACAAAAAAGTTGAACCGACTCGAAAAGGCGAACTTCATATGAGAAACATTATTGTTACGACCCTAAACCAAGTCCCTTTAGAAAACCAGAGAATAGAAGTAATCGAAAGAAAGGGGCTCGGCCATCCAGATACCATATGCGACCATATAATGAATGAAGTTTCAGTCAGCTTAAGCAGAGAATACCTTAAAAGAACAGGAGCCATACTTCATCACAACATAGATAAATCTCTTTTGGCGGCAGGGAATGCTGAAACACGATTTAAAGGTGGCATAATAAAAAAACCAATGAAACTAATATTTGGAGACCGAGCAACCTACAAAATAGATAAAGACGAAATTCCTGTTAAGGAAATAGCAGTTAAAACAGCAAAAGAGTGGTTCAAGCGAAACTTAAGATTTGTTGACCCTGAGAAACATGTAGTTTATCAGGTAGAAATACAGCCTGGTTCATCTGCACTCACAGATATTTTTAAAAGGGGAGGCAAGATTCTTGAGGCAAATGATACTTCAGCAGCGGTTGGATGGGCTCCACTAACAAAAACAGAAAATGCCGTGTTAAAAACAGAACAATATTTGAATTCAAAAGAATTCAAGAAAAGTTTTCCAGAGTCAGGAGAAGATATCAAGGTAATGGGTCTCAGAAAAGACGATGACCTTGAGCTGATTATCTCCATGGCTTTTGTTGACCGTTTTATTGAAAGCGAGAAACAATATTTCGAAAGAAAAAGTATGATTCTTGAAAATATAACCCAATTTGTGAAGGAAAACAACAACTTCGCTAAAATACAAGTTCAACTTAACACATTAGACGTTCCGGGAAGGGGAGTAAACGGAACATATCTAACTGTACTTGGCACAAGCGCAGATGGAGCGGACTCAGGTCAGGTAGGCAGAGGGAATAGAGTAAATGGATTGATCTCACTTAATAGACCCCAATGTTCAGAAGCTGCAGCTGGAAAGAACCCTGTAAGTCACGTAGGAAAAATTTACAACTTATTAACATTTCGTATAGCAAACGAAATATACCAACAGGTTCCAAGTGTCAAAGAAGTTTATGTATGGTTACTTAGTAAAATCGGGCATCCTATAGATCAACCTACCGTTGCAGCTGTACAAATTATTCCAAATAAAATCATGCCTTTTGATTTAATCACTCAGAAAGCTAAGGAAATTGTTGACTATGAACTTGAAAACATAAATGAGTTCTGCATGGATCTAGCACTCGGTAAAATTCCTGTGTGCTAGAGTATCGTCTGCTAAAGTAAACTATCTTTTTTATCTCATAATTATGATAGCTCCGTATCCTACTATGAGGTCTTTACTACCACTAGTATCATAGCTTGTACTGTATTTGAGAAGATTAGCTTCTTTTGCGCCTAGTTCTTTGGTTGCAATTATCGTTGTGGCAACAGAGAAAGGACCGCACATTGTATAGCCCTCCTCTTGAACAAAGTTTACTAGTTTTTCAGCGTCTAATTTCAAAATTATGTCAATAATTGATTTGTCTGTCTCATTCATCCATTTTAAAGCTTTTTCAAAAGGTCTCATTCCAACTGGAGCGTAACCATAGTTAGGTCCATAATGAATGAAATCTGTGCTTCCAATCACAATTGCATCTTTTTGTTTGTCTTTGACTGCCTTTGCTATCGCCTTACCTACATTCTCGCACATCACATAGTCACTGTAACCTACGGTTATTGGCACAATTTTAAATTTGTTATTATAAATATATTGGAGAAATGGCAGTTGAACTTCAATAGAATGCTCGTGTTCATGTGCTTCAGGATTGGCATCTATGAACTCAGAGTTTCTGATTATTGTCTTAGCAAGATCTGAATCTACCTCAACATCACCTAGAGGCATTCTCCAAACTCCCTCAAGCATTATAGCAAAGCCTGGGAATCCTCTATGATTGACTCCTATAATTACAAAAGTTTCTGGATTTCCATCGGTTGCTATTTGATGATAAGCATAAGAGGCAATTGGTCCAGAATAAGTGAGTCCAGCATGAGGAGCCACAGCTCCAACTATTCGTCTTTCTCCATGCCCAGAAACCTTTGGCAGTTTACCAACACCGTGCTTAGATGTGAAACACCACTCAATTTCTCTTCTTTCACTGTCTCCGTTAAAAGGGTGAAATCCCCAAGCAGAAGCTCTCCTGACCTTCAATACAGATCCCTAAAGATACATGCATAAAAAGAAGTATAAAAAATTATAAACCCTTAATCTTTTTATATCTTCTTGTTTAGTAGAGATTTCAATCTCTAAAACATTTACTTAGTTTTGCGATAATAAAAGATCTTTTGCTTCTTAAGTGATACATTTTATTTTAGCTGAACAAACTATATCCCACTTATGGGAAACCTTAATTTGACGTAAGGTATTCACTTAACTAATTTAGTACCATCTCATATAACTTCGTTTCTATGTGATAGATGTGAGTTTAAGTTGAGTTTAAAAGAAGATCTCGCTAAGTGGATTCGAGGTTGTAAAAGATTAGCAATCTTGGGAGTTGGCAATCCCTTGCGGGGAGATGATGCTATAGGAGTCGAGATAATCAAAAAGCTTTCCGATAAAGTCCCAGAATGGATCAGGCTTTTTAACTGCGAAATGGTTCCAGAAAACTATTTATCAGAAATTGAGGTTTATCAACCTACACATGTGTTGTTCATTGATGCAGCTGATTTTAAAGCAAAACCTGGGGAAGCGAAGCTTATTTTACCAGAAAAAATCGATGAAATTGCAATTTCTACACATATAATTCCATTTTCTATCTTGGCTTGGATAATAAGAGAAAGGATCAGATCAAAAATTATTCTTTTAGGAGTTCAGCCTTATCAAACGGAGTTTAATGATACATTATCACCTGCGCTGCAGAAAGCGTCTGAAGAAATTGCGAGAGTTTTTATTGAAGCCATAAGAGAAAACAAATAAAAAGATCATTTTTTATGAAAAGCTGATACTAATATTAAATCAGAAATTTGTAGTGTGAGTAGAAAAGAGATGCGTTGATTTGCGCGTGAAAATTAGAGTTAAAGGTATAGTTCAAGGCGTAGGCTTCAGACCGTTTGTGTATCGCATAGCAGTCGCTAACAACTTGAGTGGTTATGTTCGAAATAAAGGCGATGCTGGGATTGAAATTCTTGTAGAAGGAAAAAAACAAGACATTAACTCTTTCATTAAAGATCTCAAGAAAAAAAAGCCGCCTCTTGCAACCATTTATGAAATTATCACCCAGAAACTGAATGGAAAAAATTCATATGAAAGATTTTCAATAGAAAAAAGTTCAGATGAAATTGAATTTTCTGGTTCAGTTATCCCTCCTGACATTGCGATCTGCGATCAATGCCTTAAAGAACTTCGTGACCCCCAAAATGTTCGTTATAACTATTTTTTCGTCAGTTGTATAGACTGTGGACCGAGGTATACTATTATCAAAAAACTGCCTTACGACCGGAAAAACACGACAATGAATAATTTTTCAATGTGCAATTATTGCAATGATGAATATTTGGATCCATTAAACAGACGGTTCCACACTCAAACAGTTGCATGTCCAAAATGTGGACCGACAGCTTATCTCACAACACATAATGGGGACTTCATAAAAAGTAGTGATCCAATTCGTGAAGCAGGAAAACTCATTTCTGAAGGATTTATTGTGGCAATTAAGGGATACGGAGGATTCCATGTTGCGTTATCTACAGTAATAGATGAGCCGCTTACTCGACTGAGAAGAGCCAAACATAGAAGACAAAAGCCTTTCGCAGTAATGGCGCCATCTCTTGAAGCAATAAAAACTTTCGCTGAAGTAGGTGAAACAGAAAATAAGTTGTTAAAATCTTTCTCGCGACCAATTGTGCTTCTCAAAAAATCAAAAAATTTCTTTCTATCAGATCTCGTAGCTCCTGGTTTGCATAACATAGGTGTAATGCTACCATATACAGGGCTTCATTACATGCTTTTTGATGGTGTGGACGATCCTGCTTTTGTGATGACGAGCGCTAACTCGCCTAATCAACCAATAATAAAAGATGATGAGAAAGCTTTACAACATCTAAAAAATGTAGTTGACTATTTTCTTTTTCACAATAGACAAATAGCGTTTCGCTGTGATGACTCCGTAACTAGAGTTCATGACCGAAAAATAGTATTTCTAAGAAGATCAAGAGGGTATGCGCCTACTCCCATAATCCTAAAACATAAAAGTAAACAGTGCACAGTGGGGCTAGGAGGGGAGATGAATAATACCGCTTGTGTTCTTTTAGAAGACAAGGCGTTCATTTCTCAACATATAGGGAACGTAGAAACCCTTGAAACAAAAGAATTTCTTACTGAATCAGTTAGGCATATTGTTCACCTTACTAACAGCAAAATTGAAAACGTGGCATGTGACTTGCACCCAAAATTTACTACAACAATTCTCGCTAGAGAATTATCTCAAAAAAATGGTTGGTTAATGACTCAGGTTCAGCATCACCATGCGCACGTCGCATCCTTGATGGCTGAACATGAAGTTGACGAGATTATAGGTATCTGTTGTGATGGTTATGGATATGGTTCTGATGGAGAGGCGTGGGGAGGCGAAATTCTATATTGCAACAGCGAAGAATGTGGATTCGAACGGTTAGCTCACCTTCAAAAACAGCCCCTCATCGGCGGAGATTTAGCTGCTCTTTATCCAGCAAGGATGGCAGTGGGAATGTTGCGCCACGAAACAAACGTAGAAAGTTGGTTATGGACAAAACGAAAATTTCTCCCTCATAAAGAGAAGGAAGTTGATATAATTTGTACTCAGCTAAAAGATAAAAAAAATATTTTGTGGACCAGTAGTTGCGGAAGAGTACTTGATGCTGTGGCAGCGGTTTTGGACGTTTGCTATGAACGTACATATGAAGGCGAACCCGCAATGAAACTAGAAGCCTTAGCTATAAAG
>CAZIFH010000055.1:0-6307 GCA_964539065.1 uncultured Candidatus Bathyarchaeia archaeon
CTCTTGATTGTATTAACAACCTTTCTTATTTTTTCTTCATCATTAACTCTTTTTTGTAAAGATACTTTTTCGACAAGCTCACAGAAATGTCTGTCACATATTCTTCCAAGCCACAGTGGCCCAGCTGTTTTCAACGTTGACCCACACTCGCTACATGTTGATTCAAGATTAAAGTGGATACCACTTACTGTTTCTCTATTTAAGCAGCTAAAACAGTGGCGAATGAAGCCTAAATTCTGGATACTTTGACTGGCCTTTTTTACTCCACGCGAAAATAAAGCATAGACTCGGATATAATGTGCTCCTTTATAACTAAATACGACTTTTATACCTATGTCATGTTTTGCGGCGGCTGAGGCAAGACATCCTGTAAGCAATCTTACCGCAATCTCATAAGAATATTCAGTTCTTAAAGAAGTCCCTCCATATTTTCTTAATGCTGTTTTAGGATACACGCCACATAAAGGCGCGAGGTCTGTTGCGGTCAAGGCTAACAATCCACCACCTCTTAAAGCTCTTACTGCTGAATCTAAATAGATAACTGGTGTTCCAAAAGGATCTAAATCTATATAATCAAACCTCTTGTATGGTGCGTCATGTTTACTTAAAAATAAATTTGCGTCTTCATTAGTTAAGTAGACTTTATCCTCAACCTTATTAAGTTTAATGTTATGTTGTGCCATTTTATACGCTTCTGGATTAATGTCATTAATGTGGACTTCTCTTATACCATCAACTTCCTTGGCAAAACGTATGCCTCTTACACCACAACCTGTCAATGGCTCAGATACCACCAACTCTCTGTCCACCATCTTCTGATAAGCCTGCAAAATCAGCACAGCCAAGTCTCGATTTAGTTTCATTGCAGGATTGAAGAAAACGGGAGCCTTTGAAGGAGCATACTCGCAGGAACTCCACTCTTTTGGATGTGGTATAATGATTTTTGCTAAGCCTTCCCTCATAAAGACTGTGGGAAAATTATATTTTACTTCACTTTTTTCCATACGAACCAATTTTTTAGTTGTTTCAACACTAAAAAAGACTTGTGATTAATTATGTGTCTTCTAAATCTTTTATAACAATGGTTTTATTACTCACCTAATACTTTTTAGTTATATAGTCACTTTAGGAGAAACTCTAATTGAAGTTCATAAAGTTTGGATGGAACGGTCTTTGCTTCGAAGTTCCTGAAGAAGCTCGTTTTATACGTTTTGGAGGAGATGCTAAAGAAGGTTCCCTAACGTTTGAGTCTGAGAACTTTTTTATGGAACAGAAATGGGAACCAATATCTGAAAAGCGTCGATCCATTTCAACGATTGCCACAGAACTTGTTGAGAAAATGGAACAAAAATACAAAAAAAAAGGAAAACAATCCAAAACTCAATCTATTAAAATATTAGAAAAAAGCGGCACTCGTGTTTTTTTGCATGACGCTCTTTTTATGGTTATAAAAGAGCAAGTTGATGAAAGGTTCTATTTTTGGTACTGTGACGAGAGTAAGCGGGTTATTATTGTACGTTTTGTATTCAAATCTTACGATGAGACATCAAAAAAAATAATCAGAAAGATAATAGAAAGCTTTGAGTGTCACAGGGAAGGTCCTAATTTTTGGTCCATCCTAAACTTCAGTTTTAAAACACCACCAGAAATGTTTTTAACTGAAGCCAAAATAGCAATAGGCAGAGCACGCATAACACTTGCTGAAAGAAAAGCAACCTCGTTTTCGGAAAAAATCTCAAGATTGATTATAGAATACTACTCTATGGCAAACATAGTTTTTAAAGACTCATATAACAATTTAGACGAATGGTTTAGAAAAAACTATGAGAAAGACCTTTGTAAACAGTTGAAAAAAGCTCGCATCAAGTTTAAGATTGCTGAACCACGAAAACTATTAATGCACGACCTAGTATTAAAGGAAGCCACGCGTATTTCCGGTTTAATATCAAGAATAACAACCAACTATACAAATGCAACTTGGTATTGCCCAGATTCAAACCGTATTTATGCAGTTACACTTGCATCAAGCGTAAATAAGCCTATTTTCCTTAGACGGAAAATTTCAGGGACAGAACACACTGAAATACTTGAAACTTTGTTTTCATCCTTCAGATGCCATTAACAAGTGATTATACAAGTTGCTAATTTTGCTTCGATTATAGGCGAAGTGCAAAAAGTATTAAAAATGTTTGTGGCATGATTGCTAGATTTATTTTTTATTTTTCAGCGACTTTACCAATTTTTGATGCTGCATCTTTAGGAGATAGGAATGACATGAGTCCACGTTTAGCAAGGTCATTTAGATATAAATTTAATGAGATTTCAGCTTCGGTTGGAAGCAACTTGTATTTTTCGCATAAACATTTAGCAACTTCTTTTACCGTTCTTTTACCATCACATAACTCCCAGACAATTGAGCCTACACTGTCAAGATGAATTTTTTTACATTGTTGTTGAGGCGGAGTAGGAAGGATTCTTATTTTTAAACGTCTTCTCTCCGTCTTCTTTTCCAACTTTTCTTCATTAGATTCATTACGCTGAAGAATCAATGTGATTTCGTTTTTTTGGTTTTTTTCTACCTTCAATTTTGGATTAGGAACAGGAATTATTTTTAAGAACTCACTTTTTATTGTAGGTGGTGAGTCTTCCCTCCTTTTTATTCGGAATCTATCGAAAACCATGTTCATACTCCCAGCATAAAATTTGCTTAAAACATCTTAAAAAACTAATCCATCTCGCCTAACATACAACCATCAAACAGTTTATAACTTGATAAGATAGACTTGTTTATGTTAGGTTCCCTACCTTCAAACAATGCTTAAAGCGCCTTCTCAGGAATAAAAAACTTTTTAGCTAGCGATTTCTTGACGCTGACACAATTCTGTCTAACTATCTATAATTTAATATGGAATTTTATTTTTGTCTTATAAATGTTAGAAACTCTTCAAAAAACGAAAAAATTAAGCAAAAATTAATCTAAAAAATCATTTTCATAATGCACAAAGACTTTTTATGTAACTAAGCATAATTCGAATTATTACATCTTTCGGCGGAGAATTGATTGAAGAATTTGGAACCAGACGTCTTAGAATTCGACCCTGAGGTAACCTTAAACGAGATTCTAAAATTTATCAGAAAGACAGTGGAAGAAGCCAAGGCTTTAGGTGTGGTTGTAGGATTAAGTGGAGGAATCGACAGTTCATTAACAACTGTGCTTTGCGTTCGTGCATTAGGAAGAGAAAAAGTTTTAGGAATTTTGATGCCCACTTCTTTTACCCCCAAAGAAGATGTAGAAGATGCTCTTGAATTAGCTAAACTTCTTGGCATTCGAACAGAAAAAGTTAGTATCGACAATGTTTGCAAATCTTTTTTCGAGATGATGCATGTCAAAGAAAACAGTGTGGAATTAAAGATATCGTTAGCCAACATTCGAGCAAGAATTCGGATGGCGATTCTTTATTTTTATGCAAATGTTCATAATTTACTGGTAGCGGGAACAGGTGACCGAAGCGAATCTTTGATTGGTTTCTACACGAAATATGGAGATGGAGCTGCAGACTTTTTTCCTATCAAACATCTTTATAAGACTCAAGCAAGAAGACTAGCGGCTTATCTTAAATTGCCAGAAAGAATAGTATGGAAGCCAAGCAGTCCTCAACTTTACCCTGGACATAAACTTTCTGATGAACTACCTTTAGATTATGAGAGGCTGGATCCAGTCCTTTTTGGACTGTTTGACATGAAGTTTCCTCCTAAAAAAGTCAGTGAAATGACGAATGTGCCTCTTGAAATTGTGATAGAAATTGTTAATCGAAACAAAAAGACTGAGCATAAACGAAGTCTACCGCCTTCACTCGAAAGGTGAATGAAATCATTGAGTGCAAAACTGATTTTTCAGCCGCATGGAAAAAGGTTGGAAATACCTTTAGGTACTAACATTCTTGAAGCTGCGAGAGAAGTTGGCATCAACATCAGTTCTATATGCGGAGGAATTGGACGTTGCGGCAAATGCAGAGTGATTGTGCACTGTGGAAAAGAGTCGCTCTCAGAACCTTCTGAGTCTGAGAAACATGCGTTTTCGAAAGAAGATTTGGATGTTGGGCTTAGATTGGCTTGCCAAACAACAGTTCTGAATACTGGGAAAGTCGTTGTAGAAATTCCCTTTTCAAGCCTGATTGAACAGCAGAAACTATTGTTTAAAGGATTAGAGAGAAAAGTGAAGATGCATCCTGCAGTTAGAAAAGTTGTTGTTACACTTGAAAAACCTTCTTTGCAGGATTGTCGATCAGATGTTAATCGACTTCTTGACGCAGCTAAATTCCAAATCGGTTTTAAACCAATTATAGACTTTGAAACTTTGAAGAAAGTTCCAGACGTTATTCGAGAAAAAAACTGGGTTGTCACCATAACTGTATGGAACAACCGTGAAATAATTGATGTTCAGCCTGGAAAGGAGTCTGGCTGTTACGGGTTTGCAATTGATATTGGAACTACTAAGATCGCTGGCTATCTATTAGATTTATGTAGTGGCGAAATCGTTGCATCTGCTTCGATAATGAACCCTCAAATTCCCTTTGGAGAGGATGTGATCTCTAGAATACAATTTATAATGGAAAATCCAAAAAATCTTTTGCATCTGCAACATGTTGTTGTTGAGGGAGTTAACAAGTTAATTAAGGAATCTTGTCAAAAAGCAAATGTTTCAGTTAAAGACATTTATGAATTGACTTTTGCTGGAAACACTGTAATGCACCACATTTTTCTTGGGATTCCCTCGACATATGTGGCTTTAACTCCTTACTCAGCAGCCTTACAGAGTTCTTTAAATGTTAAGGCAAGAGAAATCTCTCTGGACATGTGTAAGGGAGCGTACATTTATGCATTGCCAACGATTGCAGGGTTCGTTGGAGGGGATGCAGTGGCAGACATTCTTGCAACAGAGATACATAAAACATCCCAGATCTCAATGCTGATTGACATTGGAACAAACACAGAAATAGTGCTTGGAAATAAGGAGCGTCTTTTGGCCTGTTCATGTGCTTCTGGTCCTGCTTTCGAAGGTGCGCATATAAAACATGGGATGAGGGCATCGACTGGAGCTATTGAGCACTTGTGGATAACTCCTGAAACTTTAGAGGTTGGTTATAAGACAATTGATAATGCTCCTCCACGTGGACTTTGCGGCTCAGCAATTGTTGATGCGGTTGCAGAGATGCTGAAGTCAAAACTGATTGACGAAAGCGGAAGGTTCAACAAGAAACTTAGTACACCTAGGTTGAGGCTTAAAGAAAATGGCTCTGAATTTGTGATTGCATGGAAAAGGGAAGGCATTGTCAATTCTGACATCGTTATTACCCAAGGAGATATTAGAGAAGTTCAGCTAGCAAAGGCAGCAATATATACAGGCACCTCCATATTGATGGAACATTTAGGCATCAAGACGAATGAAATCCAAAAAATCTTTCTTGCGGGAGCTTTCGGAACGTACGTTGATCCGCAAAACGCAAAAATAATTGGAATGTACCCTGATGTACATCTTCCCAGGGTCCAGTTTGTAGGAAACACAGCTGGTTCAGGTGCTAGGATGGCGCTTCTCTCAGTGAAGGTTCGCAAATTAGCCGAAAAAATAGCTAAATCCGTTGAGTATGTAGAATTAGGCGCCGACCCAAACTTTCAAAACGAGTTTATAAAGGCATTATATTTTCCACATCAAGAAAAGGAACTATTTCCAAGCGTATCTGAACTGTTTATCTGAATAACAACGTTAGAAAGTTTCCTTAAATTACTAATTATAAATTTTTCACAACGATCATAAAGATATAAAAACAAGGAATCGATACTTAGACGACTAGTGTTTGCATTTAGCTGAGGGATTCATGTGAAGGTTGCAAGGAGAATGCAGATGATTGAACCTTCTGGTACAATAGCCATGGCAGAGAAGGCCAGTGAAATGAGGCAGGCTGGCCATAAAATTCTTAATTTAGATGTTGGAGAACCAGATTTTGACACGCCTGAACATATCAAACAGGCAGCCGTTAACGCAATAAGAAGCGGCTTTACACATTACACTTCGAGCAAAGGAATGCTTGATCTTAGACAATCCATTGCAGAGGATCTTGCAACTAGAAACATTAAGGCAAATCCAGAAACCGAGTTAATTGTAACCCCTGGAGGAAAACACGCTCTTTACTGTGCTTGCCTTGCTACGCTTGACCCGGAAGATGAGGTTTTAGTTCTAAGTCCAACTTGGCCCACTCATTTTCAATGCGTCAAAATGGCAGAAGGGCGTGTAATAGAAGTTCCATGC
>CAZIFH010000056.1:0-5023 GCA_964539065.1 uncultured Candidatus Bathyarchaeia archaeon
ATCATAACCAGTCATTTCCAAACCTTTTATATGATTAGCATATTTCTCAGCGCCTTTACCAATTTTTTTAGACGCCCTTTTAACACCCTCGGCTAATATGTCGCCAAGTCCTTCACGTTTACCTATTTTATGAACTAGTTGCACCATAGCTTCAGCATTACCAAATGAAAGATCAATTCCCTCCGTATCTTCTTTAGTTAGAATATGATTAGTGTAAAGATCCATAGCAAAACCAACAATGTTACCAGTTGATAAGTTATCCAGTCCGTAATAGTTGCAAAGATCCATCGCCTTAATTATTGCATCCAATCTCTCAACTCCGCAGTGAGGTCCAAAAGCCCATAAGGGCTCATATTCAACACGCGTAGTTGTTCCCTTGAACGATCCCTCAGAGATTACAGCAATATGTTCACAACGCATAGCACATGAAGAACATCCATCAATTTTTGCAATGAACCTTTCATTGAGGTATTCACCGCTTACTTTTTCAGCGCCTTCAAACACTGCGTTGGTAAAATTTCTTGTTGGAAGTGCGCCGAGAGAGTTGTGAACAAGAACGTTCATTGGTGTTCCCAACGTTCTATACTTAGCTGTAGCAGGTCCTTTCATCCTTCTATGCATTTCTCTGGCATATTCCATGAATTCTTCAGATTTTGCCACTTTAACATCCTTTGTTCCTCTAACTGCAATTGCTTTAAGGTTTTTAGAGCCCATAACTGCCCCCATGCCAGTTCGACCTGCTGCTCGAGTTCTATCGTTTATGATACACGCAATACGTGCGAGTTTCTCTCCTGCAATCCCAATGGAAGCTACACGAACGTAATGATCTCCAAGGTCTTCTCGAATAATTTCTTCGGTTTCTTGAGGAGATTTACCCCATAAATGTTTCGCATTCATTAACTGAACATTATCGTCATCAATCCAAACATAGACTGGTTTTTCAGAGGCTTTTTCAAAAATAACAGCATCATATCCTGCTCTTTTAAGTTCTGTGCCAAAAAATCCGTGCGATTTTGCTTCACCTACACCGTTTGTAAGGGGAGATTTCGACACAAAGGCATGACCATTCCCACCTGTAGGGGCAATTGTACCACTTAGAGGTCCCGTAGTCAATATTAAAGGATTGGCTGAGCTAAAAGGATCTACGCCAGTTAGTGAATTATCTAAAAGAAGGCGTATTCCAAGCCCAATTCCACCAATATAACGTTTGGCATATTCCTCACTTAATGGCTTAATGTTTGTTTTTCCTGTTGAAAGATCTAGTTGTAGAATCCTTCCCGCATAACCAAACAAACAAAGACCTCCAACGATGAAGTTATGGAAAGAAGGTGATATTTAAACATAATCGCCATTAAAAATATTGGTGTCTTAATTAGTTTGGGAGACTGCTAATTTATTGTTTAACTCGTTCCTTAAGCCACTTTGCTGCTTCACTAAGCACTTGATGTTCAGAAACATTAATGATGGGAACCTCTATTCCGTCCACCTTAATAGAAGGTGTATATTTAGGCATTAAAGCGAAGTTAACTGAACTCCAAAAGATTTTGCCCCTCAAATAATGTTCCATGAGATCATCAGTGTCAGGAGCCAATGGAAAATATACAAATAAGACGCCTTCAGCCCAATGTGCAGTAATAGGAAGACCACTCTGAATTAAACGTGCAAACATCTGGTTTAATTTTTCGATTGGAAACTGGAAATAATCAAGAATTACAATTTCTTTTGGTGGTTTATAGTTAATTTTAACCTTACCTTCTTCTTCCAGTGCTTTATCCATTTTTTTCACTCCATGTTGTTATTTTTTAGATTATGTTACATTTTTCATTAGAAATGAATGTTTTCTTAAATTTGTTTCTATACTTCTTCATATGTTTATGATTAGTGCCTAATTATGTAACCCTATTTTTGATAGAACTTTATAAACATAAGTTAATTAGATATAAATAGATATATTAAAATTGATAGAGATATGTTTAAAAGAAGATCTACTCTTTCAGCACAAAAGATTAAGGAAGAAAGAAAATGCCAACTCATGCAGAAGATTTGAAATTTCGTTTCGCTACGGTTGAGTTACTTCAGACAGCCAAGAAGCAATATACATACAGAGAACTCTCTGAAAGAACTAATCTCCCAGTCACTGTACTAAGTAGATATGTTAAAGGACACGTTATGCCAAACATCGGCAGAGCTCGCGCTCTTTGGGACGCTCTTTCCAAAATGGTAGGGTTAGAAGCAGAGTTTCGCAGAAGAATAAAGTTTGACAAAAACGGTTTTTTTGATAACACCCAAATCATAGGCGACATCAATCTTCTAAACCAGGCTGCAAACTACGCTCTTGCAAAGTTTGCTGGGAGAAGAATAACGAAGATTCTGTCGGCAGCTGTGGACGGTGTACCTTTAGCAACAATGGTGGCAAACGCTCTTGGTGTTAACCTCGTAATTGCCAAACCAAACAAAGAGGTAGGTATTTCATCCTTTATTGAGGAAACTTACACCGTTGACGGGTCTGGCCATACGATGACTCTCTATTTACCTAAAGACATAATTAAAAAACGAGACAGTGTTCTAGTTGTTGACGACGTTATCAAAAGCGGCGAGACTCAGCTTGCATTGTTAACCCTTGTTGATAAGGCAAAGGCTGAGGTCTCAGGCATATTTGCTATGATAGCAATTGGTCAAGTATGGAAAAAAAAGATGAGTATCCCACAGAACTGTCAGGTCGAAGTCATACTAGAAGTTTAAAGCATCATTTTTATTGAGAAGAATGCGTGAAAGAATCTTTTACATCTAACGAGCTTTTTCTTTCTTTTTCCATCTAAGGTTGTAGCTTTTGCATTTTCTACATTTTTTTGCTGTAGGAGCGTTTCTAACTCCACACTCTCGACATATTTTTAGTTGCAGCCTCTTTTTTTGGGCTAGGGATCTTTTTAAGGGATCAGTTATTGGCAATTTATTTCACATCTGATTATTGTTATTCTTTTCGCCGTTAGAATTGCATATATACCTTTTGGTTTTCAGTGGCAAGATTGAATAAATACCGTAAGATATTTATTGATGAACGCGAAGCAAATAGTTCACAGCACATTAAAAACAAAGGAGTGAGGCGGTAAAATGTCTGAAAGCAACTCAGTACTCATTGGACGTAAACCCGTGATGAACTATGTCCTAGCATGCATTACCCTATTTCACGGCGGAGCAAAGGAAGTAAATATTAAAGCAAGAGGTCGAGCGATCAGCAGAGCAGTGGATGTTGTTGAAATTGTGCGGCGTCGATTTCTACCAGACGTTAATGTACAGGAAATCAACATTGGGACAGAACAACTTAAAGCCGAAGGTAGCAATGCATCTTCAAACATAAGCACTATCGAAATAACATTAACTCGATAAAGTCAAAGGGTACTACGCTCCGTCGCACCTCCTTTATTTTCGGAGGGTTCAAAATTAGGTGAAAACGGAGTTATGTCAATTCTGCCTAAGAAGCGGAATTTTATGTCCGAAATGCAAGAAAAAACTTGAGAAAGGTGAGGTCAGTAACTTAGACCTAGAAGTTGGTCGCTTACTTATGTCTATGGAAGAAGAATATCCGCCTCTACAGAACGTTTATTTTCACAAATCTGTTGAGTCAAACGGTGTTTTAGCGATTTTTGTGGGTCCAGGAGATATTGCAAAAATTCTGAGTTATGGAGGAAAAATCATCAAATCCTTGGAGCAAAAAACTAAGAAAACCATTCGTGTTTTAGAAACCATCTCAGATGAAAGAAAATTTCTAGAAGACCTGTTTGCGCCAATGACAGTTCTCACAATAAACAGGATTTGGTTGCCTGACGGCTCAACTGAAACACGAGTAATCTTGAAGGGTAGCGAAAGAAGATGGAGTTCTAAGTATATTAATGCATTAAAAGAGATTGCCAAGAAAACGCAAGGGTTGACACTTAGAGTTGAGTTTGCAGCTTAATGGCGGCTTTATCAGATGAAGATTGATGAGATTGAAGATTGGCGCAGAACCCATTATTCGACAGAAATTGGGCCTCATCTTCACGATCAAGAAGTTATTGTTATGGGATGGGTAAAAGAGATTAGGGATTTAGGCGGTTTAAGATTTATTATTATTCAAGATAAGGAAGGAAAGATTCAAATAACCGTTTCTCAAAAAGCAGTAGACAAAGAAATTTTTATAAAATCAAGTTCTTTACATAGACAAGATTGCATTGCAGTCAAAGGCATTGTTAAAAGCATGGATAAAGCTCCTAGAGGAGCTGAAGTTGTCCCAAAAAGTGTAAAAATCTTGGGAGTAGCAAAACAACCTTTACCTTTAGATATAACAGGTAGAACGCATGCAGATATTGATGTTAGATTGGAATTTCGTGTCTTAGATCTTCGAAGTGAAAGGAACCAAGCTATTTTCAGAATTAGGCATGTTGTGTTGAAGTCTGTTAGAGATTTCTTACTGGAAAACGGCTTCTTGGAAATCAGCACTCCCAAAATTATTGCATCTGCAACTGAAGGTGGAGCCGAACTTTTTCCAATAGTTTATTTTGAACGCGAAGCTTTTCTTGCACAAAGTCCACAGCTTTATAAAGAGCAGCTCGTTATTGATTTCGAAAAGGTTTTTGAGATCGGGCCAGTTTATAGAGCTGAGAAATCTCATACTAGACGACACATTACTGAATTCACTTCAATCGACATTGAACAAGCGTTTGCTACAGCAGAAGATGTAATGAAAGTTGCAGAGGAACTTACGCTCAACATCTGTAAAACTGTTGAGGAAAAGTGCAAGAATGAACTTAAGGTTCTGAAACACAAGATAGAAGTCCCGACTGTTCCTTTTAAGCGATTAACATATTCTAAGGTTGTTGAGGAATTACAGAGGCAGGGCATCAAAATCGAGTGGGGTGAAGATATTTCGACTACAGCCTTTCGAACTTTAAGTAAGATTCATCCTTACTTCTACTTCATAACAGAGTGGCCCAGTAAGTTAAAGCCATTTTACATAAAACCAAAAAGTGAGAAGCCAGAATTAAGC
>CAZIFH010000057.1:0-2773 GCA_964539065.1 uncultured Candidatus Bathyarchaeia archaeon
TACAGCAGGGTCTCCGAATTTTTTATTGTTGCTATAATTGCTACATTGCTTTCTGTTCCAATACTTTTTCTGATATCCAATGAAATTTTGAGGTACAGCTATTTTGCACTGTGCGTTATCCTTAACATTGTTTTATTTTTCTTCTTGAGAGTGGGTCTAAGAAGTGGTATTACTTTAACTTTAAAATCGATTTCTTTCAAATCTATTATGGACATCGTCTATATCGCGTCAATACTTCTCCTTCTATCCGTGCAAGCGGGGCTTATTCAGATAAGTATTGCGGTTAAATTAATCATTACAGTTATCACCCTCTCTTTCATACCTGGATTTCTTATACTCCAGTGTACCGGTTTAAGCAGATTCTTCTCAGGTTTAGAGCTTCTCGTTTACTCATACGCTTTTAGCTATATTTTCTTAGGAGTGTTAGCCTTTGTCGGCATAATAGCCAACGTCACATCAGACATTCTTTATATAATAATCTTACTTTCAAGTCTTGCTTTAATATTTTTTAAATCGATAAAGGAACGGCATACTAAAACTTGTATCTCCCCATATCTACATTTTAATTTGCTAGTTTTTGTCATATTAGTTGTCTTAGCATTGATTTTTCTCATTCCTTTGTCCCTGATGTATCCAAGTGCAGCTTTGATTCCCGCATGGGACACAGCGGACCATTATGGCAATAGCATATCTCTGCTTAGAAATAGACAGGCATATCTCGCGACAAAGAGTAAGGAATATATCTTATTTAATCTATATCTAATCCCCTTCATAAGTACTCGTGCGGATTTTGTTTTAACCATCTCTGTACTCGCGCCTTTCACTTTTATCTCAATACTTACATTTTATGTCATGAGCAAGACATACCTCCATAGTGTGGATCCTAGGCTACCTATAGTGTCCACAGTTATTTTTGCTATTTTTTCAGGCTTTTCATGGCTTTATTTTGTATCAGACCTTCTTGCGAGAGGTGATGTGGATCAATATTCATTGTTAGCGACATCGGCTGACAAGTTACCTTCGGTAGGCGGATGGATATGGCTTTGGGGTTTGCTCCCTATTACTGTTTCCTATACATTTATCTTTATTTTAATCCACCTTCTGAAACGAAACGACATTCCTGTAGGATGCTTTTGTTTACTTGGAACAGTTTTCATCTTATCTGCTTTTTTCACACATAGTATTGAAACTGTCTTTTTCGTTGCTCTAGTGGCTTTTAATGCTTTATTGAATCCTAATCCTCTCAGAAAACGGTTCTTGCTATCAATAATGCCTTCTCTCTTCATTTTTCTTACCTATTCTCTATTAAAACAAGATAACATTATCCTCTTACTAAGCATCACTCTTATAGTTTTTACCTTTATAATTATTTATAGTAAAGAACGGTTTAATATGAGTAAATACCTCTGCTCCCTTTGCAAGTATTCAAAGGCTGTCACATTCAGCCTCCTCTGCCTCTATCTTATTTCCATGATAACATGGTTAAGTGTATCAAACAAGTTTTCCTTAAGCGTAACAAGTGATATCTACCTCGTCCCTTGGTACATGTACCTGACAATGACTGGACTAACAGGCATACTTTCAATTTTAGGATTTTACGAGAACTATAGAGATAATTTGCATAGAGGAGTACTTTCCTTTTTTATCGCAATGGCACTTTTATCGGTTATGATGGGCAAGTTGATTACTATTATAAATGTGAACCTTTTTTACTGCGGATATTGGGAGCTGAGATTTTTATCACTGTTCCGAATCGCTTTGGTTCCTTTTGCTTCTATAGGTCTCGTAGCAATCTTTGACGCTCTAAATAAAAACCTCAAACTCCGCAACATTCGTAAATCATGTATAACTGCTCTTATACTTGGACTAATAATGTTGCTAAGTTTACCTACGACTCTTCAAAGGAATGAGTATTGGGTATTGGCTGCAAATGGGAGTTACAAGGTATCTTCAGACGAGATTGAAGCCTTATCATTCCTCCAGCATCAATTTGAGGTCGATAAACAAGCTTATGTGATCACTGTAAGTGATCTATCCTATGAAGCGCTTACCTATTCAGGTCCCCCATACATTGTAGCAAAAAGAGACGTTCTCTGGAGCGCGACATCTCCAGAACGGGTCTTCGAATTTTTAAAATGGCCTTTCCCAATATATGTATACTTGCATGAACGAGATATGAATCTATTGCATACGACATATAAAGACAGTTATCTGACGCACCTGTTATCCCATCTAACTCCTCTGGTCAAATGTGGTAGCGTTACCATTTACAAAATCCCACACATGAACCAGCAAAACCAAGAGTCAAAAACTGCACTCGTTATACCAGCTTATCAAGATAAAAACCTTACAGAGAAACTCTATTATATCTATGAGCTAATTGCCACAAGCGGTATTTCTTATTCAGTATTATCAAGCCAAGATCTAGAGATCTTCAAAAAGTCAACATTAATTCTGCCTACAGATCCGCCTTACGTGAGAAACGATTTTTATGACTATTTTAACGACTCATCGGCGTTCTATCAAAGTTGGCATACTATTGGAGATTGGAATTTGACAAAAAATGGATTATTGACAAGCTCCTTAGCCTTAAATTTGGCTATTACAAATATTAAAATTCCAGCATTTGTAGCATCCGTTAATGTAAAGCCTTTAGAAACTAAAAAAGGATATCCTTCCTATTTTGGCTTTATAATATCATCTAATGGACAAAATCATACAAATGCATGGCTGAACTTTAATATCGATGGTTATATCTATTTCATTATTACAC
>CAZIFH010000058.1:0-3434 GCA_964539065.1 uncultured Candidatus Bathyarchaeia archaeon
ATTTTCTAATGAACGAGTTGTTTCATATAAATATAATCGTTTCAGAAGTACATTTATTTCTTTTTAATTGTTGAAAGTTATTAAAGACATAGAATCAGATAATGAAAAACACATATTACTATTATAATTCTTCATTGGAAAAGTTCACCACCCTCTATATCTATTTTTTATGATTATCGGTTGTTTAGAAGTCCAAAACTCAGAGATTTTATTTTTTGTCTCTCTTTTGTTTTGTTGTAACAGAATTCTCAAGAAGCATATAATATGAGGCCTCGTCATAGTAATTTCCATTTTTGTGGATTCGTTTTCGCCTTATTTTTTCAAGTTTGAATCCCACCTTTTCTGCTACATGCCTCATTGCATAGTTGTCAGCGCGGGTTTCAATCTCCAATCTCATAATACCGTTTTTTTTAGCCAGCCTAATTGCCATTCTCATTAAGCGTTTACATATTCCTTTTCCCCAGAAGTCAGGGTGTATGCTAACACCTATAGATGCAACATGATCCATAAATCCTCCATAACGCCATAGACCGAGAAACCCTGCAACTCGGTCGCCACTCTTTGCTACTAGAATTTCGGCTTTTCTGTTTCTAGGCAAATTTCGGAAGAATCGTCTGTAAGCTAAATATTCTCGCTCAACATTATTTTCAACACGTATGATAAGCCATTCACGAACTTTTTCGTGACACTCTATCTCAGCAATGGCTTTGATATCCTTAACCTTAAGTTTAGTTTGTTTCGCGTTGATTATTTCAGGTTTCAAGAAGCTCCTCCGAAGGATGAAAAAAGGGACTTTTAGAATTATTTAAGCTTTATTGTAATGTACCGTTGCGTTTTTATTTGTTTAGAAACGTAAATAAAGTTGTAGTCAACAATCATGAAATCTTCATTTGAGATTTTGTCTTCAAGGAAGAAAAAAGTAATGAACATAGAGGATAGGTATAGAACAAAAGAAACAGAGCATCTAACAGTCGGGATTCTTTTCAATCATCCAGTTAAACCATCAAGAGGCGAAGGTATCGACTACATTGCTGAAGCTGAGGTTGAGGAGGAAGCGGAGGCAGTTCGAGAAGCCTTAGAAAAATTAGGCATCAAGTATCAGATGATATCCTTTGAAATGGACATTGGGTTGTTGATCAAATTTTTAAAGCGCTATAAACCTGACGTAGTCATCAATCTTTGTGAAGGAGCATTTGGAGACAGCAGCCAAGAAATGAATGTGCCTGCGGTACTTGAGCTGTTAAAGATTCCATACACTGGTTCGCCGCCTTTAACGTTGGGATTATGCCAAAACAAGGAACTTAGTAAAAAAATTCTGAAGGCAAACAGATTACCTACACCTGACTTTACGGTTCTTAGAAAACCAGATGAATGGAATAATGAAATCAAATTTCCCTTATTCGTAAAACCTTTACGGGAGGATGGAAGTCTTGGCATCTCAAAAAAAAGCTACGTCCAAAACAATACTGAGCTCAAGGCTCAAGTTAAATACATAACTACTATTTACAAGCAACCAGCATTAGTAGAAGAATATATCGCTGGAAGAGAACTAAATATTGCAATACTTGGCAACAAGCCACCAATGGTTCTACCGATCTCGGAGATAATATTCAAATCTGAAAATGAACCAAAAATAGTTTGTTACTCATCCAAATGGATCAAAGAAAGTGACGAATACAAAAAAACCAATCCAGTTTGTCCAACTTCACTTAAGCCTTCAGTTAAAGATAAGATTGAAAAAATTGCCATAGAAGCTTACAACGCTCTTCACTGCAGAGACTACGCAAGAATTGACATTCGCCTAAGAAAAAACTTGCCTTTCATTCTTGAAGTTAACCCTAATCCAGACGTCTCTCCAGACGCAGGATTTTCTCGTTCATTACTGGCTGCTGGAATACTGTATGAAGAGTTTGTCGAAAAAATAATTCAGCTAGCAATACAGAGATGCGAAGCAAAAAATAGTTGGTTCAATTCACGTTCATTCTGAAAGTATTGAACAGTTCTTAAATAAATGATGAAGATTGTATCTTTTTAAAGCATGCCATAGAATAGTACAAATGAGTTGTTCATAAGTGAAACCAGCGGCATTTGCAGCTTCAGGGAGACAAGAATGAGCATCAGGATCTGGTATTAACCCCGGTAAGGGATTCACCTCAAGTATGCGTGGCTTACCAGCCCTGTCTACTCTTATGTCAATTCTACATAAGTCCCGGCAATTAAGAACCTTAAAAGTTTTAGCAGCGATTTGTTTTATTTCTTTTTCCAGTTCAGTTGAAATTTCGGCTGGACAACGGAATATGTCTAATGGTTTTTCAGGTACATCCCAAATCCACTTTGCTTCATATGAGTATAGAGGTGAAGCCTTGCTTGGCAGTTTTTCAAGAAGAATTTCCACTATTGGCAAAACAGTGGGTTTTTCATTTCCAATTAAACCTACTGTAAACTCTCTTCCAGGAATGAATTCTTCTACTATAGCTGGCTGCTTATAGGTGTCTATAACCCACGAGACTTGTTCCCTTAAGCTTCGTTCATCTTTAACTAAAGATTTGTTTCTGATCCCTTTGCTTGAGCCTTCGGCCAGCGGCTTGACCACCAGAGGAAACTGGAGTTTTCGGCATTTTTTTTGGTTAGGCGTTAAAAACACCTGAAAATTTGGCGATGGAATGCTATTCACGCTTAGAAGTTGATGTGTTAAAGCCTTATCTAATGCAATAGCTAAAGTCAGTGGTCCTGACCCTGTATATGGTATTCCAAGCATTTCTAACATTGCAGGTATCTGAGATTCTCTACTTTCACCTCGTAAACCTTCTGCTATGTTGAAGACAATGTCGGGTCTTAAGTTTTGAAGTTTATTGTATGCTTCCTCGTCTGCTTCTATTTTTGTTACTTCGCATCCGTTTTTACTTAAAGCCTCCGCTATAGCATTTACTGTGTCTTCATCGTCAAACTCAATATAGAAATCCTCAGGTTGCCCTGAACTCAAATCCACAGGTCTTTTTATGTTATATGTTAGTCCAACGTTGAGCGTCATTATCTTTCACTGAAGGGACCTTTACAGAAACTTCCATAGGCGGCAGATTTGTTTTTTCCTTTGGGATTTGAGGATAAATGAACTGTTTGCCTTGGTAGTTTTTCATAACGATTTGATTCTCTTCTATGCTTACAAGGTATCTGGGAAGTATCGGAATCTTTCCTCCACCTCCTGGTGCATCTATTACGTATCTTGGCACAGCAAAGCCAGTAGTATAGCCTGTGAGGTCCTCAATTATTTTCAATCCAGTTTCTACCCTTGTCCGGAAGTGGTATGTTCCCTTAACAAGATCCATCTGAAACAGGTAGTATGGCTTAACTCTTATTCTCAATAATTTTTGAACCAAGTTTTTCATTGTCTCAGAGTCATCATTTACATCCTTAAGCAACACAGATTGATTGCC
>CAZIFH010000059.1:0-2949 GCA_964539065.1 uncultured Candidatus Bathyarchaeia archaeon
GGTCATTTCCCTGTATCCTTCGGTAACTATCTCATGTTGGGAAAGCGCGGTGGAGCATCTGGGACACCAAGGCATAACGTCTCTTCCCTTATAGATCCAGCCGTTCTCATAACATTTTTTCAGGGCAGACCAAATCGTGTAGTTGTTTTCGTCTGAAAACGTAAAATATGAACCACCAATTTCAGGAGACCCCAATCTTCCGACAAGTCGTTCAGCTGAGTCTTGGATTTTTCCGTTTACGCCTTCTACCTCAACTGTCTGTTCAGGATTCTCTAGACAATCTGCAAGAAAACGAAGGACGTCAGGATTGTCCCATTTCATCCAATATCCTAGACGGATGGATTGCTCAACCTGTTTCGCTGCGTAACGAAGAGCCCGTTGCTTGCAGTCTTTTATGAATCTGGCAAGACCGTAAGATTCGATGTCACATTTGGACCTGAAGCCTAATTCTTTCTCAACTTCTACTTCAATCCAAAGACCCTGACAGTCAAATCCGTTTTGATAACGAAGTTCATGTCTCTGCATTGCTTTGAAACGTTGAAAAAGATCTTTGTAGGTTCGTCCCCAAGCATGATGTACACCCATAGGATTATTCGCTGTAATTGGACCATCCATGAAAGACCAACGAGGTTTACCTTTGTTCAATTCAACAAGTTTTTCGAAAGCATTAGTTTCAGCCCAAAACTTTAAGATTCGACGCTCCAATTCAGGGAAATTTACAGTAGGAGAGACTTCTTTGAACATTGTTCATCGCTTCTCAAAAATTACACGTCAAGCTTATAAAACATCTTCTTTAGTGACTTAATATGATAATGACTAAAACATACATAGGAATTATCTTTAAATTTAGCATCCACCTCACTCTACGACCTGTCAACCAAAGCATAATTCAACAAAAATATAAATTTATTCACGAAAACACTGCAAAAAATAACCTCAAATGAAACTGGTTTAAAAACGTCAAGCATCTCTTTTTATTAGTAATACCCTACATTGCTGTTGTTGATGTTAATTTATTGCCACATTTATTACAGTACATTGAACCGTAAATATTTTTAGCTCCACATTTTGAACAAATTATTACTTTATCCATCGCCTCTATGTTTTTTATTGTGTCCACATTGTAGAGCGAATAAGGTGGAGCCCACTGGTAGCCTTTTCTAAATGAGTATATGTATGGAATTGCCAAGTCCACGTTTTTACTTGATTGAATTGCCTTAAATACTCTTTTTGAAATTTCATGTATAATCTTCGGTCTATCTGTCGCCAGTGTCATGAATCTAAGCCTCATGTAAACGCCATACCAGTCAGACATGTCTGCTCGTATATATGGTTTCTGACCAGTTTTTTCAATAATCTCGCCAGTTACTTCTTCAGCTGCCTTAAGCAAGATTTTTTCAGCTTCATCCCAGTCAGAGTCGAAGCTTAATCGCAAAACAAACTCGTCAAGCATATAAGTAGATTCAGGAGACACATTCCCTAACTTTCGTTTCCTAGAAAACTCAATAAGCTCCTCCTGATTCTTTGGAGTATAGTTAATAACAAGTGCACTGAACAATAAGGCATTTGGAACTAAAACAGTTCTGTTCGCTGGTTCTTCACTTCCTACACTTCCACCTACCTGATTCAGGATTGTGTATAAAGGCGTAATATCAACAATGTCACCAACTAAGCCGTAAGAGGGAAACTGCACTCTGTCTCCTACACTAAATGGTCTGATTATTGAAACAAGAAACCACGCGGCTAAACCACTTATCGGTCCCTGAAGAGACCAGCCGAGAAACATTCCTCCAAAAGCTGCAAAAATTGTTCCTAAACTTTCTAAGGAGAACCAGCTTGAAATCACGCTGATAGCGCCAATAATTATTATGATGAACTTATAAATTCCCTGTATCATGCCAATCTCGCCTTCCTTGCCACCCATTTTCAGCATAATGGATTTGATGAAAAGCGTACCCATCCTGTAAAGGACAGTAAGAGTAGCGACAATAACTATAAGAGCAACAAATTGTTTTGTGTATTCAAAAGGAAATTTTTCTAGAATAAGAGTTCCACCAAAATATATATACCATACAAGAAAAAATGCTGTTAGTATCATTATGGAAGTTAAGATTAGTTGACTTTTCTTCATTATACCATACTCTAAATGGTTATTTTGACACAATTATTTAAACATTATATTATCTTAGATCTTAAAAAATTTGACTAATATTTCTGATGACACCCCCCTCCCTACAGATTCACAGCTCACTTAAATACGATTTTCACTCAACAAAATTTTTGAGGTTAAAGTAATGTCTACAATCACTTATGGTGTTATCGAGTTTCTAGAGAAAAATGGTCTTCCATTCTCAACAAAAATAGATAGCGAGCCTTATAAAATAAGAATAAAATTTGAAAAAAATGTTAACTACTTAACCAAAAAACATGTAATAGAAAAATTGCGGAAATTTGGATTTCGACAGATCGGAAATACTTCCTCTTGGATTTTAATCAAAAACTGATCTTTAGTCTTAGTGTTGAAGTAAAATGAGAAACTTATTTTCTTATCAAGAAATCTTCTTTCTTTGTTTTTATAAAGTAACGATAATCGCAATAATCTCTTATCTCAGCACTTATAGAAAGTGTAATTCTAATTTACTGAACATTGAAGCATATAAACGTGTTATAATGTGTTAAGATTATGCCTATAAAGTATTATGAATCTACACATGTTAAGAAGCTAGATAATTTTACTGAAAGTTTGGGTTTTTCATCTGGTTCCAAAGTTTATTTATTGCGTCAGAAGTAAAGGCTCTAAATCATGCCACATAATTGCCAGAATTCATGGCTTAGGATATATATGGCAGGAGACTCTTCACCTATCGCCAATTATATATTGTTGATTTCGGAAGATACATGTTGGACAGGCATCATATGATCTAATGTGATTGGTATGATACCTGATAG
>CAZIFH010000060.1:0-4529 GCA_964539065.1 uncultured Candidatus Bathyarchaeia archaeon
ACTTTCAGTTAAAAATCAACATTGAAATGTTGATGCCTCAAAATTTTCTTCATTTTTTGAGGCAGAAAGGTCATTAATGCGTTTCTTGTAATATTCAATGCCTTTATTACAAAGTTCTAAAACCTCTGCTTTCTGTATTTCATTTTCAAAGACAGCTCGGTTATCAACCCAACGTTTTAGCTTACAGATCGTTTCCAACATAACCTGCAAGTCTTTTTCAACAGCAAATATTGAATCTGGCATCTCAATGTATACTGGGTTGGTGTGTGCCCAAAACTCCTGGTTTATCGATGTGCAGCGTGCAGCTATCCATCCCGACTCCTCAACCATATACTCAAAATCAAGATTTAAGATCTCCTTTCCTTCCGCCTCCTCCGTGGATCTTATTATTTTTCCATTAAAGACTATTTCTAGACAGCTTAAGGAACTATTACTTCCATCCATGGCACAACAATGAATAGATACTTTCCTGTTTTTTTCCAGTTTTATAATGGCACCAGGTTCATTTCCATCGACAGTTAGGAAAATCATAGGTCCATTTGTTAGAAAACTCTTGCCTTTCCTCAAGTTTTGTAGCCATAGGTCAATGTTAAATTCATTACCTGTTTGAACATAAACTCTCCTGCAATCTGACAGAAAAAAGTCTGGACCCGTAGCAGCTGGAATTCTGAAACCACAGTTTAGGACTCTGTACCATTCACTTACCACTCTTATATCGTTTACCTCCAAGAGGTCTATCTTGCCAAAAGCCAAATCTATCGGTGTTTCAAAACTTCCAGGGTTTGAGAACTTTGGTACCTCAGGCTCAAGCACTTGTTCCCAACCGGAATGTGCAACGACAATTCCACCTTGTCTATGCGCTTCGTCACAAACATGTATATTGGGCGGATAATCAGGGCAGCTTTTTCCAGCCAATAAGCCAGTGCTGATCGGCGGAATAATTTCCTTAATATTTAGCAGACATAAATGTCCATATACGTTGTTGCGAAATTCCTCACCTATTGATATTATGCTTTTTGTTTTTTGTGAAAACTGAGTCAGTTCGCCGATGGGATACTCGTTTGAAAATATCTGTCCAGAAATGTTGCATATCTGCAGAAAAGCTAGATCTAACCCCTCGGCCTCAGGTAGAATCTCCCACCCAGAATAATCATCCAGTTTAGGCATAACATTGGAATGCAGATGCACTTCTCCTGAATACCAACCCTTTTGGGCCATGTTAATCCAACGGTGCAACTCCACATGTAAAGTATTTCCGTTAACATTCTGCGGGCATACCCTTACGCATTGTTTCTTGTACTCGAAACCTTTGGAAACCACAAGGCTAACGCTTCCGTCTAGGGGAACATTAAGATCGAAAGGTCCTTTTGTGTAAAACCACATCGGACGGTATCTGGTGGCCATATCCAAAAGTAGATTACCAGCTGTCGGGAAAAAGTAGTTACCTCTACCGTCTTCTAACTTGATGCGAACAGGAATGGCTCTTTTAGTTTTTCCGTCAACAATTTCAAATCGCACAAAGCCAGTAAATGGCCGTTCTACATTGATATTTACACATGCACCTTTCTCCGGCATAGTGATCTTTAAACAGTCAAAGCTTTGGTGGTTAGGAACCTCAATAAATAAAATATTTGGCAAGGTCACTTCTAAATCCAAAACATCTTCCCAAATTACTCTGTCTGTTTGAATTAATATTTTTGTTCTTACAGATCTGTTTAAGTTATTTTTGATTGATATTATCACTGGATGTGATTGAGCATAAAGATGTAAGACTTGTGTTTCAGAATGCAGTCCATCATTGTCTAATGCTAAATCAATGAAGCCTAGGACTTCGCTTGGGCATAAATTTCTAAGCACGTCTAAAGTTCTATCAACATTAGGTATTAGTTCTCTTGTTATTTTATAAATTTCATTAATATCCTTTCCTCTAGGGTTATCTTTTTTCTTTTTGATATTAAGTAAATCAATTTTTTTCTTGGTATTGGTTAATTGAATGAGTCCATAAACAGTGAAAACAGGTATCTCAAGTGCTCCCCAAGTAAATTGATCTTTAGGTTGCATGTAATCCAACCATCTCAAGATTGCCTCATATTCCCTAACAAATTGTGGTAGGATGCATGCACTTGTTTTTTGAGTGAATTTGTGTTCCTCCCTTTTATTAACGATATAGTAATTTGACTTCGTATAATACTATTGTAAGGAATCTATAGAGTCATTAGATTTTGTCAACTCTCTAACTGTAAGTTAAGCAGTAACAATTTTCTGAAAAGAAAACAGTAATTTATATATAAAAAATCTATATAGCCAATTTTTTGATCCAAATTATAAAAAAGAAGGAACTTTGTATTGATTGTCTACACCATGTTTAACCTAACACGCGAGGCACTGGTACCATGAAGAAATAGATCAAGTTCAAGATGAATGTCATTGTGCCGTATCCCATGCAATAACCAACGGCTCCTGGTAAGACGATCGAATCGTGTGCCTTTGATCCGCCCAATCGTAGAGCTAGTAATTTTATGATGAAAGCTCCCACATATGACAAGAAACTAAATGTTACAGATGAGGCTAATGATAACCAGAGAATGGATAAGGGATTGAAGATGAACCAAGACCACTGTGTACGAGCTATACTAAGAAGGATAGCTGCAACAACACCAACCACTGTATAGCTGTATTGTTCTACGGGAGGAATGTACTTAAAAAGACCAGATCCAGTTACTGTGTAACCCCAGGAATCTATGATAGCCCAGTAATAGTAACCGATACTGTTCATTTTAGATATTCCTCCAAAATGTATTGTCCAAGGAACGTATGACAAGTGCTGGATCACTACTAGTACAATCGTTGTTATAAGGATTGTATAGAAGATTTCTTTCCATTGTGTCTTTGTTTGTTCGGCGAGCTTAAAAGCGTACATAAGGCTCTTCGGCGAAAATCCACCTGTAAAGTTACCTGGACTTGTTGAAGACCATAGCATATAAGTAGTTGCAGTGCTAGTCATTGATGATGGAGGTACAGAAGGCCAGCCGGCAGTTAAACTACCAGCATCATATATGGCACTGCTATAATTTGCAGTGAACCAAGCAGCATTATAGTACATCACTGATGTAACAAGTATAAACATGAAGTTGCCCATGACCCAGAAGAATACCATTGTTATAGCTGGACCAAATGGTACTCCACTACCTATTAGGAATCCTACCATCATTAGTGTTGAGATGATGGTGCCAATTCCAATGAATCGATAGGATAGTCCATCTTCTTCTTGTGGAACAGTCTTGTTTCCAAATGTCGCTTTGAAAATATTAAGGAACTCGTTTCGGTATCTATAGATGTATACTAGCGCTAAACCTAGACCAACTCCATAAGTGGCAAAAAGTCCGTACTTAAAGATGCCAGTTTCACTAGCATAGTAGGATGAACTTGATTCTACTCCAACTGTATATGGTAATACGCCTAATTTTATACCGATCACTGGGTATGCGACATAAAAAATAAGGTACAGCAGCATGATAGACGCCAAAATGTCTAGTGGCATAAGAATTGAAGCGCCAAGAAGAGCAGTGTCAAACCAAAGATTAGTAAATGCGCCTGGAAGGATGTTAGTGGTATAAGGCGTTAAGTTAACATTGTGTAATCTTAGCTCAGACCCAGCAGGAACACTTGGAAACCAAAAACGTATGATGTCTGGAAATACTACTATCGCGCCTATGGCAAAGAAAACATAGAAGGCTTTAGTGCTTACATTTTTCCATCTAAATATCCTCGGTTTTCCTTCTTGCTCAGTAGTGAACTGCTCAACTGTCCACACAGTAGGCGCGCCCTGAGGGAAAGGTAGTCTCTCAACGCGTATCAAAGGTTTTATCATAAAGAACATCCAGAAGTAGCTACAGAAAAGATATATCAATGCCCAAGCGCACCAGTAAAGTGTTGAAGGCATCCATGCAGGCCAATCTATAACACCACCAGATTGCCAAGCCTGAAGAGCTGCAGAAGTAGCGGGAACCATGAAAGATGGTATAAAAGCTGACATCTCACCAGCAAATATACCTGCTTTCATGACCAAAGGTGCAAACTGACCATACCATGGAAAACAAGCTATAATGATTTTCTCTCCGTAGATAAAATATGCGCCACCAGAGATTATTAAACTTGATGTCAATAGAAGGACAGCTTCATGCTCGTTAAGGCGGAGTTTGGGATGAATTCGCCCTAGAACATTTAGAAACAATAATAGTACAAACGGTGGGAATGGGAACCAACCATAATAGCTCCACCATTCCCCGAAAGTTGTGCTCCATAAAGTTATTATTGAACCAAAAGCAGTCCAAAGTGGAATGATGATCAGCATTCTCGGTGTAAGACCATTTTTTAAAACCGTAGTTATCCCTGTTTTTTCTGATCTATTATTTTCTGACATTTTCTTTCGGAATTTAAATCACCAAGGTAACAACTTAATTCTTCTCACTATAAAATATAGTGAGAAGAATTAAGTTGTTACCTTGGTGATTTAAATTCCGAAAGAA
>CAZIFH010000061.1:0-5368 GCA_964539065.1 uncultured Candidatus Bathyarchaeia archaeon
AATCTTGACTGAACAGTACCCAAAGGGGCTTGGTCAAACAATACCTCAGATTAAACGTTTTTTCCAAGATTTGCAACCTATCGAGAAAATCGAGTTCAGTTGTTTTGGGTCGGCAAAATTTAAAGATGCTTTAGCAGAAACAAAGGCTAAAACTCTAATATTGACAGGCATAGAAGCTCACATATGCATAACGCAAACAGCTATTGATGGAGTGGAAAAAGGCTTTAGAGTCTATGTCGTTGAGGACGCAATTTCTTCTAGAAGCACGCAAGATAAATTCATTGCGATTCAAAGAATGATGCACAGTGGAGTAACTGTAGTTTCAACAGAAATGATCATTTATGAGCTGCTAAAAAAGGCGGGAACGGCAGAGTTCAAGGAAATCCTTAGATTCGTTAAATAACAGTAAAACTATGCTCACCTAAAACATCTCCAGTATTGTTTCAGGTTTTTTTTGAGTTCCTTTAGAAGGTCTTCAACTTTCTGTTGGTTCTGATATGCGTTGCTAGGTGAAGGATAAAAATCTTCAATCGCGTTTTTATCGAGATTGAACTCTGAAATCCCAGCTACAAGAGCATACCAACAGTAAGGTAACACAGTAATGTTGTAGCCACTCGTAATTAGAAGAATCGCTTTTTTGTTGCACGTTTTTTCTGAAACGTTGCCTATAAGACGTGATATTTCAAAGAACCCTTTAGCAGTTAATCCAAGGCTTCCAAGATGGTCAGCAAAATGGGCGTCGCTCCCACCGTTAGCTACGATTATGTCAGGTCTAAACTCTTCAGCAAGCGGAGGAAAGATCTCTCTTAACGCATAAAGATATGTTTGTTCGCCTGTTCTAACCGGAAGCGGAACATTAACATTAAACCCTTCTCCCTCGCGATCACCAATCTCATTTATGAATCCTCTCCATGGAAAAATTGTGCGTGGGTCTTGGTGCAATGAGATGAATAAAACACTTGGATCTGAATAGTAAATGTCGCTTGTTCCGTTTCCAAAGTGGACGTCATAGTCTAACACAAGAAAACGACGTAATCGATATTTTTCTCGAAGATACTCGATTAACACTGCAATGTCGTTAAAGAGACAGAAGCCGCCCCCATAATCTTTGCCTGCATGATGAAAGCCGCCTCCTAAAGCCACGGCTCGATCCGCTTTACTTTCTAGAACAGCTACTCCACATTCGATAACTCCACCAATAATGTACATCAAGCCCTCAATAATGTTTTGGGAGACGGGGGTGTCAATGTCATAATAAAGGCCTTGTTTGGCTAAACTATAAATGAGATTCACGTATTCTTCAGTGTGAACTTTCAACAGTTGGGTTCGTTCTATCTGAGATGGATTAATGTAGAAGATGTTTGTTGACCATGAAAGTCTTTTTTCGTCAAAGAAATTTTTAGCCTTGATGAATCGGTCGCCTCTATAAGGATGATTGGCTCCTAAATCGTACTGCTTAAACTTTTCATGAAACGAGATGCATGTTTTCAAGGTGAGAAAACACCTAGCTAAATTATAATATAAAATAAAATATAGAATCATAAAAATATTTAATACTTAGTTACTGATCCAATTTTTAAATTATGAAATCTCTTTTAGCTAGAAAAAATAAGACAATTTAATTATGTAAACATATTTTAAGGAAAAGAACCCTTTCCACAAAAACGAATTAGTCATAACTCTTTTTAAGATTATGGAACCTAAAAAAATAAAAAAGGGGTACTGGCTTATTTACTCTTCTTCCTCTGGTACCTTCGGAGCTTTTTCCTCTTTTGGCTTAGAGGCTGCTATTATATCATCGATTCTGAGAATCATCGAAGCTGCTTCAGCTGCAGATTTCACCGCGTGTTCTTTGACACTAACTGGTTCAAGTACTCCTTCTTCGTACATGTCTAAGATTTTTCCTGAGAAAACGTCGACTCCCATAAATTGTCCTTTAGGTTTCTCATGTGCTGCCCTTAGGTTTACAAGAACATCAATGGATTCTAATCCCGCATTGTCTGAAAGAGCTTTGGGTATAGCTTCTACCGCATCTGCGAAAGCTGAGATGGCCATTTGCTCTCTTCCGCCTACCTTTGAGGCGTATCTTCGTAATTCTTTAGCTATCTCTGCTTCTGTTGCTCCTCCACCAGCCACAATCTTGCTTTTTTCGAAAACGTCAGCGACGACTGACAAGGCATCCTTCAACGCTCTTTCTGCTTCATCAACCATTCTTTCAAGTCCAGCGCGTATGAGAATAGAAACTGATTTTGGATCCTTGCATCCTTCAACGAAAACCATTTTGTCGTCGCCAATCTTTCGTTCTTCAACAAGATCTGCATGCCCTAAGTCTTCTGGTTTAAGGTCATCAATAGTTGTAACAACCTTTCCTTCAGTAGCTCTCGCAAGCTTCTCCATATCTGACTCCTTAGCTCTTCTTACAGCCAAAATGCCATGCTTCGCCAAGAAGTGTTGAGCCATATCGTCAATGCCTTTTTGACATACAAGCACATTTGCACCTGTAGCAGCGATCTTGTCAACCATTTCTTTAAGAATTGTTGTTTCTTGATCAAGGAAAGCCTTGATCTGAGATGGATCGCGTATTCTTATTTCTGCGCTAATCTCAGTCTTTTCAACTTCTAAAGATGCGTTAAGCAAAGCGATTTTGGCATTTTCGACGCGTTTAGGCATACTACCATGAACAACTTCTTTGTCAAGTATTATGCCTTTGACAAGTAAGGTGTCTTGTATGCTTTTTCCTTCTTTTTTGACAAGCTGGATGTTGTCGATGTCCGCTACAATACTGTCTCCTCTTTTTTCAGCTATTTGCTTTACAGCGTCAATCGCTATTTCTGCAAGAAAAGCTCTTGCTGCGCCAACTGCTTTGCTACGCATAGAAGTCATGGCAACCTTCTTTAACGTTTCTCGATCTTCCAGATCTACTGGGACAGCTACCTTGTCAAGGATTTCCATAGCTTTTTGTGTTGCCTTTCGGTAGCCGCTGACAATTACTGTAGGATGAATGTTTTGTTCAAGCAATTCTTCTGCTTTTTTTAGTAACTCGCCGGACAATACAACTACGGTTGTTGTGCCATCGCCGACCATATCATCTTGTGTTTTCGCAATCTCTACCATCATTTTTGCAGCGGGGTGTTCTACTTCAATTTCATCAAGTATCGTTGCGCCATCATTGGTTATGGTTATGTCGCCCATACTATCAATTAGCATTTTGTCCATTCCGCGCGGACCGAGAGTGGTTTTGATCGTCTCTGCAACCACCGTCGCAGCCATAATGTTGTTTCTTTGAGCTTCTCTTCCCCTACTTCTGGAAGTCCCTTCTTTCAAAATTAATACTGGTTGGCCTTCTTTGGTAGTTGTTAGATATGCCACTTTTATTCCTCCTCGTGTTAACCTTTGCTTATAGTATGTTAGAAAACATGACAAAATGCAGATTATAAATTTTACTGAAAAATTACTTTACAGTAATGTTTCAATCTATTCTGAACAGATTCTACAATATCTGAATGAAAAATTTTCTTAAAAAGCCGTCCTACATAATAGGTTATTCACATATGCCTTTGTTTAGCTGCAAATGAAAAATAAAATTCTAGACAGTTAGTCTGGACCAGTGGTTCATAAACCAATTAACGTTCAATTCAGCTTTTAAATTCATAGAAATTAAAGGTTACGATCCAATCGAAAAAAGAAGGGTTCTGGGCAATAGGAAGATGCAAGAAGAAGGATGGCTGAATTATCAGCATTTACAAAAAGACAGAAGAAAAACAAAACATTATTAAAGTGTAAACCATCTACATAACTTCCCTGTGGAAGGCTTAATATCACTTATTAACTCTGAGTAATTAAAAGAATGGCTTGAGCTAAATCGCCGTTTGTTTGTTCTAATGCAGCTTTTGCACGTTCAAAGGACACTTTAGCTTGCTGTGCAACTAGTTGCACGTCTTCCTCTGGAATGAGTGCTGCTTTTGTCAATAACTTTTCTTTTAAATTTCCGCCTGTAATTTGGTAAATTTTTTGACCCTGTACTTCAAGAACCGCGACTTCTGGGGTTTCAATGATGATTTCCTTGTTTTTAGTTCTTAGAACTACCTCTTCTACCTCTAAGGGGTTCATACTGAGACCCATGCGTTGCATCATTCTTCTTGTTTCTCTCGGATTAAATCTTCTCAAATTAAACGCCTCTTATTTATTTAATATTTTGTTGTAGAATTTTTAGTTTTCTCAATTTTCCTCTACGCACTTTCACCGCAACTCCATGTTTAAAAGTTATCATTTCTTCTCCAGAAAGCATTGCTTTTCCAACAGCTATAACCTTTCGTTCTTTGTTTAATACTATTACCTCTTCCATCGGCCTAATTTCATTATCAGCATCCACCACATGCTTTGCAAATACGTCTCCTCCTTTCTCAATAAGAGGTGATACATCCTCTTGCACCTGAACCCATAACCTAGGAATTTTCATGCATTTAAGAACCCTTTCGCCCCCATCAACTGTCAATGAAAAAAGACTGTCAGTAGGTTTTAAAGTAGCAATCAGAGTTTTGTCAAGGTATACATGCCTAATTTTTCCCGTTCTTTTAGAGAGAACTACTAACACGTTTTCTGGGAAAAAAAATTCTCCCACTCCTTTGCCGAACTGGTAGTCAGCAATCTTCCTTATTTTCTGCAATATTTCGGAATTCTTACAGGACATTTATAGAGACCTTTTTTAGTCTTCAATCATTCGATTTCATACTTTTCAATATATTGATTGCTGTTTCTCTAATATTGTTGAATAAATATTTAGCGTCACACTTAAGTTAGACGTGAAAATATTTGATATTAGTGGTGCCGCTACCATGCAATGTGAAGTTTGTGGTCAACCCATTTTTGGAAAACCGTATAGAGTAATCATTGAAAGAGCCAAAATGACAACTTGTTCTAAATGCGCAGAACTAGGCTCAGCCGAATGGAAACCAAAACAGACATACCATAATTTGTTGTCTAATAATGAAGAAAATACTTTTATTGCAAAAAAAAGAGTGATAGCCAAAATTTCAGAAGACATATCTATAATCGATGGATTTGGATTGGTTGTCAGGCGAGCTAGAGAAAAAATGGGGCTAAGCCACGAAGATCTGGGAAGAAGAATAGCTGAAAAAGTTTCTGTGATTAAGAAGATCGAAAGCGAAAAAATGGTACCTGACCAAAAAGTTGCAGAAAAACTTGAGCGTGGATTAGGGATCAAGATAGTTACCCCTTTAGTGGAGCCGAAAGTCTCATTTCATTCAGCCTCAAAAAACAGAACTTTGATATTGGGAGAGATCGTGAAGCTAAAAGATGCCAAAAGGAGGAGTAAAGATAACGAAGGCAATAATAGTAAATCTTAGAG
>CAZIFH010000062.1:0-11592 GCA_964539065.1 uncultured Candidatus Bathyarchaeia archaeon
ACTTATTACACTCTATCTTCCTGAACCATACTTGGATGCTTTGGATGAACTTGTGACAAAAAGATATTATCCACATAGAGCTGAGGCAATTCGTGTAGCAATTCGAGATTTAATTGCTAATGAGTTGTGGGAAAGGGAGAAAGATGCCAGAGATAGCTGATAAAGCACTTCAATTCACATGGGACGAATCTATACCTGAAGGTATTCGGGATCCAGGCTACTGCCGTATAATGGTCTTAGGAGTTGGAGGGGCAGGAAATAACACTGTTAATCGTTTGATGGAAACAGGTAACGTTGCGGCTGAATGTGTGGCTCTTAATACAGATATGCAACACCTAAGAATTACACATGCTAAGATTAAGCTTTTGATAGGTGAAAAACTTACACGTGGACTTGGGTCTGGTGGTGACCCAGAGATTGGTAGAGCTGCTATCGAAGAGTCTGCTGAGCAGGTTTCAAAAATACTTGAGGGTGTTGACATAGCTTTTGTAACTGCAGGTATGGGTGGCGGAACTGGAACGGGTGCATCTCCTATTGTAGCAAAGATGGCTCGCGAGAAAGGTGCAATAGTCGTGGGCGTTGTGACAATGCCTTTTAAAATCGAAAAGGGACGAATCGCTAATGCAGTAAAAGGTCTAACTGAGTTGCGAAGAGAATGTGACACAGTGATCGTTATTGACAATAACAAACTTATGAGGTTGGTTCCTCAATTGCCAATAAACGAAGCCTTTAAAGTTGGAGATGGCGTTCTGGCAAATATGATCAGTGGAATAACTGAAACAATCTCTTTGCCAAGCCTTATTAACTTGGATTTCGCAGATTTCAGAACTATCATAAGAAAAGGCGGCGTAGCTGTAGCAGGCGTTGGACAGTCAGACGCACCAAACCGTGCTGAGGAGGCAGTACAAAAAGCTTTGAAGATGCCGTTGCTTGATGTTGATTATGCTGGAGCGAAAGGGGCGTTAATTCATGTTGCAGGTGACGAACAAATGACAATCGACGAAGCTAATAGAGTGGGTGAAATAGTAACGCAGATGATGAGTGACGATGCTCTTGTAATTTGGGGGGCAAGAGTGAATCCGGACTTGGCTGGGACGTTGAAGGTGACGCTTGTTATGACTGGGGTTCACTCGCAATACCTTTTTAGTGGTTATGGATCTGGAATGCCTGAAGTTTTTCAGCTGGAGCAAAACGGGGCTACCTCAAGACCGCATAATGTTGACTTAGGTCTCTATCAAATTTGAAATTCAGAACACCATTTTTTTATTTTTTAAAGAAAATATGGTTTTGCGGTACTCTAAAATCTTCGTTCATCGTCAGCTTATCTTGGCACCGTTTTTAACGGTTTTTTCCGGCTGAAGCAGGACAACGTTGTCATTATCTTGGGCAGCTAAGATCATTATTTCAGATTGTATGCCAAAGATTTTTCTGGGCTCTAAGTTAACTATCACTATAACCTGATGCCCAACAAGTTGTTCAGGCAAGTAATGTTTAGCTATTCCTGCCACTGCAGTTTTTGTTTGATTTTCGCCTATATCAATTGCTAATTTCAAGAGGTTTCCTGACCCTTGAACTTTTTCTGCCTTAACAATTTTTCCTATACGAAGATCCATTTTGGAAAAATCTTCATACGAGATTTTTTCTTGGTTTTCTCTCATTTTATTTAGTCTATCCTGAATTTCTTTTTCTGAAGCCTCAATCTTGTTAAATAGAGGTTCAGGCTCGTTAATTTTATGACCTTCCAGAAGCGGGATAAGTGCGTGTTTCCATTTAAGATTAACTGGTAAGTTAAGGAGTTTCTGGAGTTTCTTACTTGTGAAAGGCATAAAAGGTTCTAACAAAACAGCTAGGGCTTTGACAATCTGAGCAGAGACATAAAGCGTATTTGCCGTAATCTGTAGATCTTCTTTAACAGATTTCCATGGCTTCTTATCGTTCAGGTATTTGTTTCCTTCTCGACTTAGCTCCACAACTTCTCTACATGCATCTTGCAAAAGGCTTTTTTCTAAAGAACTGCTAACTTTATTGTAGACTCTCTCAATTAGCTCAAGCATTTGTCTATCTGATTCATCTAATTTTTGCGGCTCAGGAATTTTTCCAGAATAATATCGAGTGAGGAACGTTAAAGTACGATGGATAAAGTTGCCTAGCGTGTCATTGAGGTCACCGTTAACTTTTTCAAGAAAGACCGTCCATGAGAAATTTGAATCTTTTGTCTCAGGTCTATTAGTAATCATGGTATATCTCCAATAGTCGGCAGGAAACAATTTAAGTGCTTCGTCTATCCAAACCCCTATTCCTCGGCTCTTAGAAAACTTTTGTCCTTCATAAGTCAGAAACTCATTTGTAACCACATTCCAAGGCAAGTTATATCCTTCATGTGAAGCAAGCAGTAATGCGGGAAAAATCAGTGTGTGAAATGGAATGTTATCCTTACCAATAATGCAGAATATCTTTGAGTCTTTGTTAAACCAAAAATCCTTCCATTTCTCTTCATTTCCATGCTGCCTATAATATTCAATTGTAGCTGAAACATAGCCTAAAACATTTTCAAACCAGACGTACAGAACCTTGCCCTTTGCTCCTTTGTAGGGTGCTGGAACCCCCCATTCACTGTCCCTTGTCAACGGCCTTGGTTTAAGTCCTTCCTTAATGTAGTTCAGGCTGAAGTTACGAGCATTTTCAGGAAACTGTTTGTTATTCTTCACATACTCTAAGAGCTGCATCGAAAATTTTGGAAAATCAAAGTACCAGTGTTTAACTTTGCGGAAAAATGGTGCATCTCCACAAATAGAGCAGCGAATTTCTAGAAGTGCTATTGGATCTATTAGTCTTCCACACTGTTCGCATTGATCTCCTCTAGCACTTTCATATCCACAGTAAGGGCATTTTCCTTCAACAAATCTGTCAGGTAGAAATCGTTTGCAGTTTTGACAGTAAGGTAACTCAGCCTCTTGGGCGAACACGTAACCGTTTTTTTCTATCTTAGAATGAATTTTCATGACATACTCTTTATGAACTGGACTTTCGGTTGTCGTGTAATTGTCGAATGATATGCCCCATTTCTTAAAGAGATCAGAGACAAGTTTATGGTTCTTTTCTGTCAATTCCTTTGGTGATATTCCTTGCTTAACCGCCTCTACTTCAACGGGTGTTCCATGGACATCTGAACCACTTACGAACAAGACATCGTCTCCTCTAAGTCGGTAAAACCTTGCTAGGACGTCAGCAGAAAGTATTGGCAAAAGATTACCTAAGTGAGGTACATGCTGGATATACGGCCAAGCTGAAGTGATCAAAATTTTAGCGAGTTTAGTACACCTCCAAACACCAGCAATAAGAATTATATAGTTGTACTTAAGCACCACGGATGAATGGTTTGTTAATCTTGATTTCTCTTCATCATTCTAACTTGAGTAAGTATTCTTTTTAGTATCTCCTCGTCAGAAAGACATCCAGCAGGTGGCTCAACAATTTTTCGTAGAGGTAAAGGTACATGATCCATACGGTAAGCTGTACCTTCTGCCTCAATGCCAACAAACGCTGAAGGAATCACAACATCTGCCATCAAAGCTGTTGGAGAAAGATATGGATCAATGACTATTAATGGATTACTGATTAGATTACTAACTGAGTCTTTTGGGAAACTGGACACAGGATCAGCAGCTACGATAAGTGAAGAGTCGCAGTCTCCACGGCGCAATACGTCAACAGCAGACGTTTCACCTGGATTGTAGCGTGGATATCCATGGGAAAAGTCTACAGCATATGGGTATCCTGTTTGCCACGTGAAAACCATATCAGCTCCAGTGACATTGAAGTGTCCTCTCATAGGCATTATAAGAAACTTTGTATATTTATTTAAGTCTTGAGCTAGTTTTATCGCGGCTTCAACATTCCTGTGTTTTCCTTTACTCATCGTGAGACCTAAGCCAAAAAAAATGATTCCAAATTTACAGTTCATCATTGCATCTGCAATTTCTTCAAGATCTGCAACTGACACACCGCCAATCATGTCTACATCAATCTCTTCATCACGTATCAAAGATCGAAGTGCCAGCAAAACTTCATAATCACTTCCATTTTCAACTTGAAGGAAGTAGTCTGCAATTTCTGCAGAACGTGTTTTTCGGACATCTACAACAACAACTTTACGTTCATTCCCAGTGAATGTTAAAGGCTTAATTTTTTGTCTCATTGCATTTATTGATGAAGAGCTATGTTTAAAGGTAATTTCAGCTATTCTTGACATCTTTTTTCTGATAGACTCGGCATTAAACCTTTGCCAGACCTTTTTCCAAGCACTTTTTTGGAATCTTCCTTCTGAGAGAAAGGTGTACCGTTCCATATGGCGAGGATGAGCGGTCCACGGATTGCTTCCCCAGTAAATAATGAGGTCTGCGCGATGACGAATCTGACCTAACGTGGCTCCAACAAGCCCAACATTTTGAACTGCAAGTGTTGAAGGACCATGACAAATTGTAGAAGTGTTATCTACAACCCCTCCTACATCCTCAGCTAACTCTAATCCAACCTTAATAGCTTCGCAACTCGTGCAGCTCCAACCATAAAGTAACGGATATCGAGAATTTAATAAGATTTCAGCGCTTTTTCTTATCGCCTCCTCAAATGGAACATTTACGAGTTTCCCATTTTTCTTTATCATGGAACTTGTGTTTCTGTGACTCTTATAATCCTTGAATTTAGCGGCGCTTAAGCCACATGCATTTTTTACCTCAACTACTTCATTACCATTTATTATGAGTTCAATATCATCACAACAGCACCCGCAAACTGGGCAAACAACATTTTTGAGTACAGTCAAATTTATTCCTCTCATTTGTTTTTTCTTAGGTTATTTGATATCAGTTCAAGAATACTTTGAACCTTGGTATCTGTAGATTCAATATTAGCTTTAACTCCCTTTAGTAAAGGCATACCAGTTCCATTTGTGTTTGACAATAAAACCTGGTTTGCCCAAGGACCATAAGGAATAAACACTACACCTCGAGAAATTGACCTTTGAGATTTTTTGGCTTTAACAACAACTGAACCAAACTCTGTTGTGATTTTAATATTACTGTTGTCTTTGATCCCAAGAGTCTTCATGTCCTCAACGTTCATTTCACATATAGCAACGTTTTCCATGTATCTTTCAGAGATTTTGCCAGATTCTTTGCTGCAGCCTTGATCTATTGTTCTGCCAGTTAGCAATACAACTTCTAACTTACTAATCAAAATTCTGGTCCCACGCTTTTTATGTTAATCAAGTTATTCTCACTCATTTTAATAGCATACAATATTATGGTTTTCTCGTCTTAATATTTATGAAATCTTTATTAAGCCTTAATAGAAGTTTCATACTCTTTAGTTTAAGATCAATGGATTGCTAAAAGTGGAGAAGCACAAAATGCATAAGATTAATAATGTTGAAATTGAGGACACCTTCGCTGAGCTTTTTGAGATGTGGGCAGGTAGAATTGTAATCACGGCAGAAAATGAGAAGTGGGCGCTTATAGCAGCTAAAGTTGCCTCAGGATACGCCTCATCGATTATTGGTTCTCCGGCTGAAGCTGGAATAGAATCTAAGGTTTCGTCGGACGAAACTCCTGATGGTAGACCTGGTGTAATGATTCAAATTTATCACCAAACGAAAGAAGCGCTTAAGAAACAAATGATAAGCAGAATAGGTCAATGCATCATGACTTGTCCAACAACATTTGCTTTTGACGGTTTACCCTTAGCTAGTAGAAAACTTAAGGTTGGAAGAAGCCTTAGGTTTTTTGGTGACGGTTTCCAAAAGAAAGACGAGTTTGGAGGTAGGATAGTATGGCGCATTCCAGTTATGGAAGGCGAATTCATTGTGGAAAATACTTTTGGCACAATAAAAGCTGTAGCTGGCGGAAATTTTCTCATCTTCGCTGATAATCAGCAACACGGACTTAAAGCAGCTGAACACTCAGTTAATTTAATCCGACGAAATGTTAGATACGTGATAATGCCATTTCCGGGAGGAATATGCAGATCTGGATCTAAAGTTGGTTCTTTAAGGTATAAGATGTCTGCGTCAACAAATCATCCTTTCTGTCCAACGTTAAGAGACTATACTCCCGACTCACAAGTACCAGAAAATGTAAGAAGTATATATGAAATCGTAATAAACGGTCTTGACTTGGAATCTGTGAAAAAAGCGATGCGAGAAGGAATAAAGGCAGCAACATCTATGGAAGGTGTAAAAAAGATTTCAGCAGGCAATTATGGAGGCAAAATAGGGCAGATGAAAATATATTTACGTGATATTCTCGGATGAAAAATTTAAGTTGCCCTTAATCTTCTTCGAACTTCAGGTTTCTCATCTTTAAGTTTTCTTAAGGCAGACTCGAATGTTTCGTTAGGAAGCAGTTCTTTCTCTATAAAGCGTCCAGTTCTCCCAATTTTATCTCGACGTTTAAGAGCACGGCTTCTGTCAAAAACTGTATCGACTGAGATTTTTAGAAGGCTAGCTATTTCTTCTTCACGTCCAACAATATAACTCTCAACATGACCGTAAGTTGTAGGTTCAATTAGCATTAGTCGTTTATCTACACCTGGAACCCTTAAATTGTTTCTAAGCATTTCAAGATCAGATTCGCCGCTGAATCTATAGAATTCTCTCTCAACCTTCTTTAGATTTGTTAAGGGAAAAGATACACTTTCCCTTTCGCCAATTTCGATGTAGCCTTTTACTGTGTAGGTTGGGGTGGCCTGAACTAGAACACGGTTCATGAGAATAAAACCTGCTTTTTCGAGCGTCATTTCAATAGCAAATGATGAATAAATGAACGGAATAAAGACGTCGATGTCACTTTTTTCTGTGACGTCGCCTCTTGCTATGCTTCCATGAACAATGGAGTATATATGACCTCCTTCAAGAGCCTTCATTATGGTTTGTGCCTTTGCTCTGAATACTTTCAGTAAATTCCAACGTTTATCATCATAGTAAATCTCAATTCGTTCAGCATAAGAAAACGTTTTCTTAGCCAATTCCAGATGCCCTTTCATACAAAGATGATCTTACATATATTTTGTGTAAGTCTTATCTTATATATCAGTTCACTATGAAGAAAAGCATGAAGTACATGTTTCCCAAAATATTTCAGTGAACTCTCGACGACGTGAGATTAGAAATGATTAAATGTTCAATTTGTGGGCGAAACAAAGCTTTCTATTTACGAGTTTACTCAGGAGAAAAACTTTGCAAAAAATGCTTCTTGAATTCAGTTGAGAACAAAGTTAGAGCAACAATCAGCAAATATCAAATGTTTAAGATGAATGACCGAATAGTTGTTGCAGTTTCAGGAGGAAAAGATAGCATCAGCCTTTTACACATACTTTCAAAGATTGAAACAGATTTTCCAAAAACAGCCTTATATGCAGTAACTGTGGATGAAGGCATAAAAGGTTATAGAGATGAAGCAATAAAGATTGCTGAAAAAAGTTGCAGTCAGCTTGGCATTGAGCATTTAATAGTATCCTTCAAAAACATTTTTGGATATACCTTGGATGAAATAGTTAAAAAGACTTGTAAAGGAAAACTTACAGCATGCACTTATTGCGGAGTTCTAAGAAGAAGATCTTTAAATATTGCAGCAAGAAAGGTGGGGGCAAACAAGATTGCTACAGCTCACACATTAGACGACGAAATCCAAACTTTTTTCTTGAATATTATTCGCGGTGACGTCTCTCGAATAGTACGTAGTTCTCTTATCTCCAAACATTCAAACATGGTGCCAAGAGTTAGACCTTTTTGTGAGATTTTGGAACGGGAATCTGCCTTATATGCCTACATGAAACATGTGCAGTTTCAAGAGATGCCTTGCCCTTATGCAGGTGAGGCCTTAAGAAATGATGTTCGTAACATGGTTAATCGGCTTGAGGAAAAACATCCCAGCATGAAATACACGATCTACAGGTCAATGGAAAAAATTCGGCGGATAATGGAAACAACAATCAAAGAGTCTTTTCTGAAGGAATGTGAAAACTGTGGAGAACCAACGAATGCAATTCTATGCCAAACTTGCCAGCTAATACAAACACTTGAGATGCAGCAAAGATAGAAGTCAATTTAGAAAAGCGGCGGGTCACTGATGTTTGACGTATAGTTTTCGTCACGTTCCATTGGACTCTTCACTCATATCCGTATCCCTCTGAGCGCTGAACGTCCAAGCTTAGGTTGCTCCCTCCCGGGCCTAGCCAGGTTCACCTGGTAAATGCAGCAATGCCCCTCCCTACAGAGGGCACGCTACATCCGCCAGCCCCAGAGGACGGGTACTCATTGATTGATAACCAATGTTCATGACGATCTTTTACGCCTCGCATCAGATTTCGGCCCGTCGTAAAGGGGGTTTACGGTTGAGGCGAACTCCTCTCAAGGGACCCCTAGCCCCCCGCCTAAGACCCGCCAAAAAAGCTAAAAGTTAAGGATACTAATAAAAGCTTTTTTAAAAAAAATTCTATCCTTTTTTCTTTAAAATCTTCATTAGCATAGGCATAAGAATTGTTCCTTGTTCCAGTGTGCCTAAACTTCCTTCTTTGCAGCTTCTTTCAGTAAATTTTTTTATACCATCTGGAACGATTTTGTCTCCTGCTATCAGCAGTGGAACTGGTGTATCACTATGAGATTTTATAACGCATGGAGTTGAATGATCTGCTGTTATGCATAAAAGTGTTTCTTTAAGCTTAATTTTTGTAAGCATTCGTCCAAAGAAATGCTTATCGATTTCCGTGATTACCTTCGTCTTACGTTGAAAGTCTCCATCATGTCCTGGTTCATCTGGCCCTTTTAAGTGAATATAGAAACAATCGTAGGAGGGAAGGAGATTTAGGAGTTTCTCAACTCTTAATTTCATATCTGCTTCAATATCAGAAGAGGGTGGAAGGATTTCAACCAAGTCCATTCCAACAAGGCGCGAGATTCCTCTTTCAACCGGCATGTCTGCTAAACATGCGAAGTGAACATCATAGTGTTCATTGATATTGAAAAATACGGGTAGTTCGTCACTTGCATCCCTCGTTAATATGACATTTGCCTTCATTTTTCCCATAACTGACCGTCTAATATTAACTTCATGCTTCTCCAAAACTTCGTGGCTTTTCTCAGTAAACTCGTTCACTAACATAGCTGAAATCTTAGCCGCTTTTGTGTCCGTTAAAGGTAAACATTCAGATAAAACTGGCTCAACTTCTTTCTTTGCTACACCAAGTCCGGAGAGCCTCTCATAAGCAGGGTCAGTATTTGAAATTTTGCCAGAAAGTTGGCCCTTCTTACTTTTAATGAGAAGAACGCCTCTGTGACCAAGGGTGCTCTTAAAACAAAATTCGGCAGGATACGTCTCCAGTCTTACGGCTCGGTTAACTTCTTCAGCTAGTAATCTTGCTTCCTCTGGTGACAGATCTCTTCCAGCTCTTCTGTCAATCAATCTTTTATTTTCAGCCATTGTCGCAAAGTTGCAACGAAGAGCTAGATCTCCATTTTTCATGTTTAATCCTGCACCATAAGCTTCTAGTGAACCTCGTCCAACATGGTACTTGTAAGGATCATAACCTAGAATCGAGATGACTGCCACATCGCTTTCAGGTGCTATACCTCTACCAACAGTATACATTAACCCAAGTTTTCCCATAGTTGCCAAATAATCCATGTTAGGAGTTTCAGCATATTCTAGAGGTGTTTTGTAATCTAGTTCTGGAATAGGTAGATCGCCTAAACCATCTATAACCACGTAAATGAGTTTCAATGTTTATTTTGCTCCTTTGTAAATGTTTAAAGTTGACATTATATGAAAGACAGTATAAAACCTTTAACTGCATCGAAATGAGATGAGTTGTTTTTTAGCTGTGCTGCACGTTGAGAAGCGGATTATCTTACATTTAGTAGTTAAACCTTAGAGTATATGATTCTCTCCGCATCATTATCAAAATGCTTAAGTTGTTAGGATGGAAGCATTAACTCATACGCAAAACGGGAGGCAGTGAAGGAGGCATACACCTGTACTGGATGGAAATTAGGGTTGGAAGTCTTTGCAAATAAATCTCTAGAAACGTTGATTTCTGAGGCAAAGGAAAATAGGTATTCACAAGTATCGGCGATCTATAAACTTAGTTTTGTGCCAGATAAATTTCGAAAGCGAATGAATTTCTGCTGGAAAAAATGAAATCTTATAAAAAACTAAAATTATAAAAAACTAAAATCTAAATTTAAAAAAGATGCGCTAGACGAATCAGATTCAATAGATGAAAGAAGATAATTGAAGAGTCTAGTTGCCAGATAAAACCTAGAAAGAAATTTAGTCTCAACTTGGTATACATTTTTATATAAAAATGTGTAACATTTTCTATCTCAAAAATAATTTCGGTAATTTGTATATATATTTAATTATTTTTATCTATTTTGCTATTGTAAATAAAAATTTTTTATATTTTTTTGTTAAATAAGACAACAACTCTTGTAGATTATGATGTTATGCTCTACTATATTGGCATGTTGGAAAAATGTTTAACTAATTTTATTTATCATAAAACAGACTGGGACAGATATGAACCACACCGATCTAATTATGATTCTGGAATCTCATCTGAAAAACGAAGAAAAAAACCTGCAATATTTACGAATCTTGTTATGCTCTCAGAAAATTTCGCAGTTTACTTTTGCTGTGATTGAAAAAAAGATTGAACATGAAATTTTTCTAATAAAAAATTTAATAGAATCTCTTGTAGCTGAAGAAGATTACTGGAAAAACAGTGTTTCCCGCCTATCTAGAATATTAGAGTTACTTCTTGTAGAGTTTGAAGAAAAATTTCTTCTTGGAGAAATTGGGAAAGAAGAATTGAAAAGAAAAAATGATGTTATAAGTCAAGGACTTGCTATGCTTGTTGAAAAAAATGTTTCAGAAGATTCAATAAGGGTAGGAATTTCAGAAGTTGCGAAAATTGAGGTTGAACAGGCAACACCTGGAACATTTCAAAAAGAGATAATAAAGCCTGAGTTTGAAGAGATTGACTTTTCCTCGATTACTGAGCAAGAAATCTCTAAAAATATTCGGGTCAATAGAATTTCTAATAATAGACAATCTTTTAACAAGCCCAGAAGACATATGAATGAAGAATCATCAGAATTTGATTCAACTATAGATTCAGTAATACACTGTATGAACCCTTGGAAGCCAGAATGCAGAAATACTGATATTGAACTAAGTATATACTACAAAGGTCGCCAGATACCAATCTGCCATAAATGTTGGGAAGATATTTCCAACAAAAATGTTGAATGGTCAAGTTTGTAAGTGCTGAAAAGATGGAATTATTTTTTCAAATATGCTGGAATTTTTTTCTCTGATTTCCAAAATCTTCCTATAATAGGCTTAAATTTGTTCACGAAAACCTCCAGTAAAGCCTCTTGGTATATGAAGTTCACGAACTATAGTTTTTTCCTTTTCTTCTTGCAAAAGAATGTAATAATTTGGTCGTGTGCAGTTATAGGTTAGCTTTTTGTGCTGTGCCTGTTTTAGTGAATGGTCTGTTGTGGATATAAGCGTTCTTGTACTGGTTGTAGAG
>CAZIFH010000063.1:0-5667 GCA_964539065.1 uncultured Candidatus Bathyarchaeia archaeon
GGAGCATAGAAAAAAATGTTTGCGGTGCGGTCGGCGGTCTTGCGGGTTGTCTTTTGCCAGTTAGGTGGAACCGTTAGCGTCTTCTTCTTCGAAGTATGCCGTATATTGCGCCGATGACGATTAGCAGTCCGATGATTATTACAAAGAATGCGCCTGTGTATTTTCCAAGGTCTAGTTCAAAGATCATGCTTAGTCCTGAGGTGATGATTAATAGTCCAATGATTATACCAATGATTGCTCCTCCGTACGGGATGCCAAAGCATTCGTGTTCTACGCGTCTTTCAGGTTCGAAGCATGAGTCTCCCTGTCTTTCTCGTGCTCTTTCCATTCTGGCGCCGCAGTTGACGCAGTATTTTGCTTCTTCTTCGTTTTTGGTTCCACATTTTGTGCATGTTGCCATAAATAGTGCTCCTTATGCTTCATTGGGCTTCGATTATTTAAGTGTTGCATTGCTTGTTTTTTAGGTTTGTTTTGCGACTCTTTAAATATCACTTGTGGCAATACGTTAGTGGCATAAAAAATGGAATGTGGTTAATGAATAAGTAAATTCCAGTCGTGTTGCAAATTAATTCTTTTCGAAGATTGCATTCGTGACTTTTCTTAAACTGTAAAGTCACTAGCAAGATAGGATATGATGTAAAGTTTGCTGGACACTGCAACAAAACTGTTAGGGAACACCAAAATATTGTTGTATATGAATTTAGACTGAAAGCATCTAAAAATTGTTATCATCCTACTATTTGAGGCATTTTACGCGTTATTCATAGACGGTGAGCATATAGAGGCCGACTTTTCTAGGGTTACCCTAAGGCTATATGAGACAAATATAAGAACAAACCGACCTTGCAAAAAGAATTTTACGCAATAAAGATAAAAAATCGTTTTTCACTCATAACGAAGATTCTCTACAATTGGAATGCTTGTAGCATAGAGACCTAATAAAAGCCCGCTTGGAATAGTTGCGGCCAATATGAAGAACGCGGAGGTTAACATGATGTTGGCTGAAAGGCTTATCTGAACAGAAAAGCTTGTGATTTTTGATAAGATGAAGGAGAATACCTCAAGAATAAAAGGCGTAAATAAAGCGCATAACAATGCAGCTGCAACTCCAAGAAGTAATATCTTTGAAACTATAATGAGAATGCACCTCATTCTACTCATTCCTAAGGCTCTAAGCGTAGTTATCACGATCTTCTCTTCGTTGATATTTTGGCCTACCACACTGAATATAAGAAGAAGTGAGGTAAGCCACGTAAAAGTGATCATCGCAGTAGCAGTTGACTGAAAGGCTCTGGTTAAAATATTCTTACCAATCTCGACTAAACCTTCTTTCTTAATATGCCAAAGGTAATTTGGAACTTTTCTCCTAATATCGAGTATAAGGCGATCGAGATTAACATCTTCCTTTGCGTCTACAACAATCGCATTTACCTTTCCTTCTGAATTATCAAGTCTTTGAAGGGAAGTCAAGGAAACAATTGGTACATTTAGGACAAGATCTCGTCTAACGCCTACAACAGTCACGTTGATCTGGTTGAGGTCGTTAGAAAGAGTAAGAGTGTCGCCAACTTTAACCTTCAAAAGTTTAATAAGGTTTTCAGTAAGAACTATACTACTTTCGTTCTCTTGGAGCCAGAGCCCAGAGACAAGCGAATATTTGAAGTATGAGGCGTTGGCTGGCGCACCTATAAAAAAGAGCGTGTAACCAGCTATTTTTGCCGTCGTATAGTATCCGAATTCTATGAATGTCACGTTTTTCTCGAACGAAGCAAGTTTTTCATTAAGTAACATAGAGTTAGAACGGCTGTTAAGACAGATAAAAAAATCGAACCTTAACGCGCCTGAGGTTTCCTCAAGTATGCCTTTTTGAGATTCGGATGCAGCAATCAACATGGAGTTTACAGCAACGCTTATAAAAATGACTAGCACCACAGCTATTTCACGCCATTTCTTTCTAGACAAGCTTCTGAAAGCATATTTGAGGAACAGTGGACTATACTGAAGCCTAGATTTAGAGCCGTTCATTACAGCTGATACTCCCGTACAGCTTCTTATTGCATGTGACGCAGAGATTTTCGATGCGGAAAATGCTGATGGGAAAACCAAGATTAATGAAAGCAATGTACCTAAGCTTCCATAAAGTAACAATATCTCTTTATTGTCTTGTATCAGCTGTATCAAAGATATTGGAGCAAAAATGGAGCCCTCAAAAATTAGGCTTATTGAAGTAAACCCACTTATAAGAACGTTGGCGACAAAAACACTCAACAATACACCTAAGCCGCTTCCAATGCACCCCAAAAGCAAGCTTCTAATGATATAGGCGGCGATGACGTTCTTCTGTGTTGCTCCAAATGCTTTTAATGTTCCTATTTCTCTATGTTCCTGAGTAACCATAAAACTAAGTGAACTATACAGCAATACTAAACCTACAACAAAAAGGGATGATCCAATTAGCGAAATAAGACTTACCAAGTAGTTGTAGTAAGATTGCGTCTCAACAAATGGAACAACCTTACCCTCAATTGATTTTAGAACAGGTCCATACTGCTCAAACTTTCGGCTTAAGCTGTTCATTACCGCTGTAATATTTGAATCCGTTCCAATCTTTACTAAAATTTGGTTTACTGAACCGTTAATATTAAGAAAGTTTTGCAGCACTTTCAATGGGACTAAAGCGTAAGCTGTAGAACTTACTGTCCATCTAGGCATCCATACCGCTCTACAGGTACCTACAACTTTTAGTGTAACGTTTCCAGTAGGCATTTCGACCAGTATATCTTTTTCGAAAACATTCTCTCCATAATCATGCTCAACGATTATGGAGTTCTTATCATCTTCAAAGAATCTACCGTTGACCATGACAACCTTGTTTAGGACCAGATGGTCTTCAACGCCTATTAGAAGAATATCTGTACTCGTAGGCCACCCTTTTGTTCTATATGCTGTAGTTTTGAAGACTAGTCTTAACTCATATTTCTCAATGCCTCCAGTATCATTGCAGATAAAATCTACCGAGGTTTTGGTTATAGGTCTAAAATTTAGTGAGAAGTCAGCCATATTGGCTTCTTCAGCTGTAGCTTCAATCATAGATGGAATGCTGTTAAGAGCAATATTTGTTCCAGACATCAACATAACGCCAGTAACGATCATGAATATAATGAAAAACGCTTTGACAGGACGCTTTGTTAAACCTCTTATGCCATACCTAAGATAAGGCTGCATTACTTATTCCTCAAAAATCTGTCCATCTACAAGTTCAATCACACGATTTGACTCTTGAGCTATTCGTTGATCATGTGTAACAACGATCAACGTAGTATGTTCATCATTTATTTCACGGAGAAGACTAATTATCTCAGCACCGCTTTTTGTGTCAAGATTTCCCGTTGGTTCATCACAAAGTAGCAAAGCAGGTTTGTTGATTAATGCCCTGGCAATGGCAACTCTCTGTTGTTCCCCGCCTGAAAGTTGATGTGGAAAATGGTTCTTTCTTTCTTCTAATCGAACTTTTCTAATTAATGTTTCTGCTCTCTCTTTTCTCTCCTCTCTTTTCAGCCCAAGTATTTCAGCTGGAACCATGATGTTCTCAAAGGCTGTAAAGGTTGGAATAAGATTGAAAAATTGAAAAACAAACCCTACTTTTTCAGCCCTGAAACGTGCCATTTTTGAATCTTTTAAGCTTTTCAGATCTTTGCCATCAATATAAACTACACCTTTTGTGGGACGATCAAGCCCACCTATTATGTTTAATAAAGTAGACTTTCCTGAACCACTCGGTCCTAAAATCGTTACGTACTCACCGCAATCAACTTTAAAGCTTACATTCTTTAAAGCAACGATTTCTGCCTCGCCTATTTTGTAAACTTTATATACGTTCTGAAGTGTAACCATAGAATTGGAACGATCCATGCCTCATCGTTTTTCTCCATCCAATATAAACTGTATACCTTCTCCTCTCCGAATTCATAAGTTTTTGTCTTTCCATATATAGTTAAGTTGAATCGCTTGATCATATTGTTTAGATCATCTATTGAGAATCATCATGATGAGACAGTTAACTTTTCATCAATCTCTGTACGAGAATACTAGCTAAGTAGAAGAGTAGGGAATTAAAGACATTAATAAAAGAATAGCTGAAAGTATTCGTATCTCCGTTGGAATCAGAGTATAAAAAACAATCATTCCAAATTTTTAGCATCTAATTTTAGCCATCTAAAATTGGAATATAGTTATTGCCTTTAGAATGTTTGTGCCCAATGAAAGATTGCAACATCCACATTCTTGGGTCTCTAATGTTTTGACCATTATTTTAAGGGTGTTTCTATTATAGCTTTGTTCTACCTTCCATGTTTTCGGATGGCAAGAGTTATCCCTCTTATTACATCCAACATAAGTGCGATTATCATTGTTTTAAGTCACTTCTCTCGACTTTTTAGAGTTAACCGCTCCAAGTTTTTCCAAACAATTATGGTGAGGGGTTGACATCGTCAAAAAAGCACATCATCAACAGCATAATTATTAAAGCCAATAGAAAATGGTGTTGTAACAACTGTGTCTAACACGTTGATAACTCTGTTATAAAAAAGGCAACCTTCGCTTATTGCTCCAAAGATAAAACGAGCCATATTCTTAAAACAAGCGTAGAATGTTCAAAATTAAGCCCTTGTAAATCTTAGCCTTAACCAAAACCTTAATAGGCGAAGGCAGAATGGATTTAAAGGAATTTAAGATTTATGAACTACATTAAACTTAGTGATATATTGTTGAACAAAAATTAAGCCTTATTTGGAATATACAAACAACGTATAAAAAGCCTAAAGAAAAATAAAAAATGGGTTTGCTTTACCCTCAAATTTTTCGTTCTTTTTTGTAAACATTTATTAAATTGCTTACTCTTAGGGCAGAACAATCTTTTTGAGGAGCTAGAAACTATCTCTTCCATTACTTAGGATAAAGGCAAAGTTTGTTGGTCTGATACTGACTCATCTGTCTCTATTTCTTCTTCTTCGATTTCTAGTTCTTCTTCATTTCCAGCCATTAACTCTTCGGGTTCCATGGATTCAGCTTCTGATTCTACTGGCTTAGAAATAATTTTTGAAGACATCTTTAACTCGTCAAGTTCCTGTCTTGTCGCTTCAAGACCAAGAAGAATCGCGTTGTTCTGTTTTTCGTAGGTCTCGTCATCTAAGTCACCTGCCGCATGGTGAATTTCTAGGCTTGCAAGAAACATTTCAAGAGTGGTTATTTGCTCTTCAAGCTCTTGAGCTCTTGAAGACATGCGAGTTTTTAGAGTTTCAAGATGGCCTTCTAGCTCTGAGATTGCTTTTGTCAGTTCCTTGTTAAGATATTCGTAAGTCGATTCAGATATCTTATTAGATGCATATAAATTGTCAAGAGCTTTCTTCTTCTTCTTCGTGATTTCTAGTTCTTTAGCTGAAAGTTCAAAGGAATGCTTCCATAAACTCATTCTTAACACCGTTTTACCGATTAAGGTGGATAAAGATAACCTTTACCATTACGCTAATGTATATTGCTATATTAAGCCTGTTGAGTTGATTTTAAAAGACCCAGGTATCACATCTTCAAAACTAAGAATTTGATTGCGGCAAAACAAAAATAGCATAAATAGGGACCTACATTATTATAGGACGGGAAGAAATATAA
>CAZIFH010000064.1:0-2697 GCA_964539065.1 uncultured Candidatus Bathyarchaeia archaeon
ACGTATTCTTGAGTTAGCTAAACGGGATACTGAACTTGCAATAAGCGGGAAAAGGAAATTAACTAGTTTTGTTGAAACTGATGACCCTGCAGCTGCAGATTTTTCATATGGCGATCACGCTTGCTGGATTGATATTGGACAGTTTCCCAAACTAGATCAAATGCCATCAAAAATTTATGGTTATGAAGCATCTGGAGAAAGTTGGGGTCGTGACTTTGCATTTCTCTTGGACAATACTCCAATAAATATCAATAAGAATGAAACAATAGTAGGTGAAATTTATTGGGAAATGCACATGGTTCGACAATATGAATGGCCAGAAAGTGTTATTGAATTATCTAGAAAAGCCAATGAGCTGGGTGCTATAGGCCAGAGTTCTCAGCATACTTGTCCTGACCTATCTATAGTTCTCTCTCAAGGTTGGGAAGGTATTCTTGAAAGAATTAAACATAATAAAGAAAAATACATAAAACTTGATAATAAATCCAAAGCTTCTTATCTTTATGGTTTGCAGATGATTTGTGAGGCAACTATTAGATTCATATCACGTTATGCTGAAAAAGCACTTGAACTTGCGCAAGAAGAAACCAATCAATGGCAAAAACAGACCTATAAGCGTATAGCAGATTGTTGTGAACATATCGCGCATTATCCCCCTAGAACCTATTATGAAGGAGTTCAGTTAATTTACTTTACAGTAATGCTTGACCGCATAGTTGGGCATGGCAACGGTTATGGTAGATTAGATCTATATCTTATAGACCTTTACCGCAAAAGCAAAGATGCTGGGGAACTGTCTGATAATGAAGCACGTGAATACCTTGCAGAAATGTTTTTAAAGTTGAGAGGGCATTATTTCAGTATTGGTGGTCGGAATGCAGAACTAAAAGATGCTACTAATGAAATGAGTTTTATTGTTTTAGAAGCATATGATATGATTGGTGGTTATAACAATATCGGAGTAATGTGGCATCCGGAAATTAACCAAGCCTTTTATGATTATGCTTGCGATGTACTCGCACGTCATGGCGGAGGAATTCCTGTTTTAATAAATCATGACTTAATGCGGGAAGCTGAATTGCGGTCAGGTATACCTGAAGAAGATGCCTGGAAAGTATCCTATAGTGGCTGCCAATGGTTTACTATCCCCGGAAAGGAATATTGTGATCAAGATTGCAATGCAATCACTCTAATAAAACCGATGTATCGTACAATTTCAAAAGCAATAGAGAAAGAAGTAGAAGATTTTGAGACTTTTTATATTCTATTTGAAGAGGAGTTATCAAAGACAGTAATTGCCCTGCGTGATTTAAAGAATGCACAATATGAATTATTAGGTAGCTTGTGGCCTGAAATGTTTACTTCTATGATTAGTCATGGGCCGATTGAACGTGGCTTGGATATGGTTGCACCACGCGGTGTTGATTACCAATTCACATCTGTAAATGTTCTGGGAATACCTAATGTTACCGATTCATTTCATGCTATAAAAAAGCTCGTCTTTGAGAAAAAGAAATATACACTTCGAGAAGTATTGGAAGCAATTGAAAAGAATTGGTCTGGTCTTGAGCCTATGCGTCAATATTTTTTAAATGAAGACAAATTTGGTAACGATCTAGATGAAGTAGATGACCTGTTTGTACGTATAACTGAATCGTTAGCAAAAATAATGGGCAGTATAGTAAATATACGTGGGCAGGAGTTTAGACCATCGCTCTACAGCTTCAATTACCATATAAGTCCTTCAAATCCTGGTGCAATGAAAATACCGGGTTTAGAATTTGGAGCAACACCAGATGGACGTTTTGCAGAGGAAAATTTAGCACATGGCGTAAACCCACAATTGGGACGTAATACTGAAGGACTATTAGCTACTGCAAACTCAATTGCAAAAGCTGATCAACGAAAGTTTCAGGGTGGTCCTATTCAGATAGATATACAGCCAAAATTTTTTGATGGTAAGGAACAAATTTGGAAATATATACGAGACTTTTCAATAGCTTTTTTTAAAAAAGGTGGTATGCAAATTATTTTAAATATTATGGATATAAAAAAATTGCGTGATGCAATAGATCACCCTGAAAACCCAGAGTATCAGAATATAGTTATTCGGGTAACTGGATATGCTAGCCGATTTGTTACTCTTAACCGAAGTTATCAAGAAGAATTTATTAAAAGGTGTGAGGCAGGAATATAGAGTATGAATAATCTTGATAAAAAAGCTAATGTATTCGAGATAGTTCGTGGGACAACTCATGACGGTCCAGGTTTGCGTACGACAATTTTTCTGAAAGGATGTCCACTACGGTGTTCTTGGTGTCAAAATCCGGAAGGAATCAGCAGTCAGCTTGAAATATGGTGGGAGCCTATGAAATGTATTCATTGCCTTAAATGTATTGCTGTATGCAAAACTGGGGCTATTTCTGAAAAAGAAGAAGGATTGGTGCGTAATAAGGCTATTTGTAAACGTTGTGGTGCTTGTGTGGAAGTTTGTCCCGCTCATGCTATGGAGTTTACTTCTAATGAATGGACATTGGATTCTCTTTTAAGAGAAGTACTTAAATATTATGATTATTATTGTTCTTTTGGTGGTGGTGTTACTGTTTCGGGAGGAGAACCATTGCAACAATATAAATTTGTAAAATTATTTTTTCAAGAGTTACATAAATACAGTGTTCATACTGCTCTTGATACAAG
>CAZIFH010000065.1:0-3010 GCA_964539065.1 uncultured Candidatus Bathyarchaeia archaeon
ACGAAGTTGTCTGCTCTACTGAGTAGGATATTGAACACCTTTTTGCTATTAATTATCCAATGTTCAAAGAAAATATTATAAATGTTAAAATGATGATATAGTATCGATCTACAAAATCTGTAGGGGGAAATAAATGATCAGCGAAATTTATGAGGTGGAGAGGAATAAGTTTCTTGAGAAAACGAGGCGCTCTGAGCAAATATATAAGGAGAGCGTCAAAGTAACCCCTTTTGGCGTTCATAGTAACTATAGGTTCTTCGAGCCTTATCCCATTTACTTTAGTAGAGGAAAGGGGTCTAGACTATGGGATGCTGATGGCAATGAATATATAGACTTTAACCTTGCGTTTGGTGTTTTGTTGACTGGGCACTCTCATCCCATATTAGTGGAGGCAATTAAAGAGAGAATCGCGAATGGCACAATATTAGGTTTTGAATTTGAGGATTCATATAAGTTGGCCAAAATAATATGTGAACGCTTTGGAGTTGACATGGTAAAATTCTCATCTACTGGCGGAGAGGCCACAAATTATGCCATTCGTTTTGCAAGGACTTTCACTGGGAGGAAAAAAATATTGAAGTTTGAGGGATGCTACCACGGTTTCGGCGACTGCCTTTTAGTGAACGTGAAACCTTCCAAAGCTAAGGCTGGGCATCATCGATTCCCAAATCAAGTTCCAGCTTCACAGGGTATCCTAGAAGAGATTGTTAAGAACACATTAGTAGCGCCATTCAACGACTTAGAAGCCGTTGAGATAATTATGAAAACTCATGGAAACGACGTGGCAGGGATCATCTTAGAGCCTATACCAATGAACATGGGCTTCGTTCTTCCTAACCCAGAATTCCTAAAAGGATTAAGGGACATAGCTGACGAGTACAATTCCGTTCTCATATTTGATGAGGTGAAAACTTGTGGAAAGTTCTATAGAGGCGCTGCTGGATACTTCAAAGTCAAACCAGACCTTGTAACCATGGCCAAAGCCATAGCCGGGGGATACCCACTATCCCTCGTGGCAGGGAAAAAAGAAATAATGAACTGTGTCGTACCCGGCATAGTTTCCCATGCAGGCACGTTTAACTCTAACCCGCTTTGCATAGCAGCCGGAATAGTCACCCTCTCACAAATATTAACAGAAGAAGCCATGATTGAGACAACAAAACTATCTGAGATGCTCGCGAAAGGCTACGAGCAAATAATAGAAGACACCAAAATTCCTGCAATAGTCCAGTGGGCAGGCACAAGTGGCACTGTGCACTTCACAAAAGCCAAAAAAATCGAGGATTGGAGAAGCTTCTTAACCACGGAAGTGGCAAGATGGCTCCTATATTTAATGATCATGATGAACAGAGGCATCATCCCGATGGCTCCTGGACCAGACGAACAATGGACGATCTCAGTGCAACACACAAAAGAAGACATTGAGAAACATTTAGAAGTCTTTAAAGAAGTCGCAGAACACGTCAGAAGACTTGATGTGGAGATGCCGATGGTAGAAGCCATTTAAATCTCAGGCTTAAATGCATAGCCAAACCAACACTATTAATACGTTTCATTTGCGGTACAAACTCCACAAAAATTTCAAGTCAATCTTTAATGCTACTCAAGTGAATGACGCTTCAGAAATCTACAATATTCACTGCAAAAAACTTTAAATATTAATATCTATCTTTTAACGGTTAAAATGAAATTAAATAAATTTTTCACTAGAAAAGTTAAAGCCATTGAAGTGACGACTCCAACATCGATTTCTCAAATTTTGTCTAAAATGTCGCAGACAGGATATCAGGGGAGAAAATTAGCTGAGGTAACCGACGTTATTGAAAGGATGATCAAAGATAAAGATGCAACAATAATGATGGGTTTAGCCGGTTCCTTATCAACAGCGGGACAATGGAAAATAATTAATTGGTTTATTGATAATAACTTCATCGACGTTTTAGTTCCAACTGGTGCAAATATTTCAGAAGATATTGTAGAAGCAATGGGATATAGTTATTTGCAAGGTTCTCACGCGGTAAACGACAAGGAATTATTCAAACTGGGTCTTAATAGATATTATGATGTTTACGGAAGAGAAGACGAATATTTAAAAATGACAGAACTAATAGCCGAATTTATCCAGACGCTTGATGAAAATTACAAGTATTCCTCCAGGGAATTTTTATATCTCTTTGGAAAACATCTAAACAAAAAAGGAATACTAAGCATTGTTGCAGTCGCTGCAGAAAAAAGGGTTCCAATTTTCTGTCCAGCAATAGCTGACAGCCCTTACGGTGATGCAGCACTTATTGCAAAAAGCAGAGGTTTCAACTTAACAATTGATGCGATAAAAGATTATGTGGAATTTATGAAGTTGGCAGAAAAAGTTAAGGAAACTGGAGTGATCTACATAGGTGGAGGAGTGCCGAAAGATTTTATTCAGCTTTTTGCAGTGACATCCGACCTTCTTTATCCGAACAAGAAGATTCCAGGCAGAGAAAAGGCGCCGAGCCGCCGTGACGTTACAGACGAAACCTACTATCCTCATAAGTATGCTGTTCAAATAACAACAGACTCGCCACAGTGGGGTGGATTGTCAGGCTGCACATTTGAGGAAGCCATATCGTGGGGAAAGGAATCACCCGAAGGGAATTTTGTTCAGTGTTATTGTGATGCCACTATTGCTTTACCAATAATTGCACATGCATTAGCAGAGAGAATAGAATATAAGCGAAAGCCAAGCTCATTTCGCCTAGAAAAGAAATTTTGGCCATCAAACTAACAAAAGTTATGTAAGTTTGTATTAAGAAATTTTATTGTGCGGAATTTGGACTGCCAATGTTGATGCGTTAGTGTCCCTTCTCAGTTAAGGCTTTATGGTAGATTTAATTTTGAAATTGCAATCTCATCGAGGTTGAGAGGTTTTTCCTATCTTCGTTTACTTTCATTTCTATCCATTTGTAGGTTTTAGTTAATCCTTCTTCTAGGCTGATTTTTGGTTCCCAGCCTATTTTGTTTTTAACAAGGG
>CAZIFH010000066.1:0-3668 GCA_964539065.1 uncultured Candidatus Bathyarchaeia archaeon
GGCGGGTTGCCGCCTTAGTTCTTGGCTAATCGCCGCTCCTGAATGCTTTGTCTTTGTCCATCCTATTGGAATCTTCCACATTGTGAGCAAAAGCGATACTGGGATCGCTATAAGCCCGATAAGGGTTGTTGCCTCTCCAATCTGTTCAAGGAGAGATTTGCCGTATACTAGTTCCACTGTGTAATTGCCAATTTGCATTGGAAAAATTAGCATCATCCCTGGTCCAGCCTTAATTATCTTGCATGCTTCGCCGTTAATATTTGCTGTCCATCTGGGATTGTAGCTTATCTTTATCCAGATACCAGTCTCTGCAGTAGCATCCTTTACGCTGATTGTTACACGTTCGGTCTCAAGGTCAAAAGTAATTTTTGCTTCGCCAGTTTTTGGCGATGAGGATGCATATCTGATCATCTGCGCTAACATTTTTGATGCTTCAATATTTCCCTGTAACATTGCCAAGTAAGGAAGGTTAAGACCTGACCAGAATACCTTGCCTAAACTGTAATTCCATCCAACAATTATTGGGTAATCACCATCACTCAGAATTGTGTATGCACCCTCTCTTAACTCTTGAGCATATAATATTTCGACATCTGATTCATATTTAGAGAAAGAGTTCAAGTTTATGCCTCTCACTATCTCATTCTCGTGGACCGTCGTAAAATTGAAGGATGCCTTTGTAGCTAATGCTTTGCTGATTGGAAATAATGAGGGAATGTCACCTGAGTCAAGCGAGTCAAGTATTACGCTTCTGCCTAAATCAAGGTAATTTTGAAGCATAGACGTGAAAGTCTGCATGTTTCTATAATTGAGACCTGTTAAGTAAATGATGTCAAAGTGATGTAGAAGCGCTGGATCAAAGTCTTCCAGAAGCTTTCCTCCATAGACTAGTATAGTGTCAAGCAATTCGGTTTGAGAGATTGATAAGAAGAAATACTCAATATAATATTCTTCTTCACCAATGTATAAGACAAGAAGTTTACCTTCTGTAGACTCAACGAGAGATAAATCAATATTTACAACTTCATAAATTCCCTGGTCAATTTTGCTAAGATATGGACTGTCAACTGGTCCTCCCAAGAAGTATTTAACATTGAAGTTCTTAGCGAAGAATGGTAGACGCTCAGATGTTTTATTGACAAACATGTAATACCAGAACTTGTATGAAAACTCGTTCATTACCATTCCACCGTAGGTTTGCCAAATATCTGTAAAAGCATTTATCCAGTTAACTGAGCTAGTTCCTAGTCTTTCACCGTTTTTCATTCTATCAGATAATGCTTCGATACTTGTAGGAATACCCGCTTTTCTAATCATAAAAAAGTCGCTTTTCGCTTCCATTAGAGAAGGAATTGATACACAAAGCAAAAGAAGCAAACTAAAAATTACGGAAAGCATCAAAGATTTTTTCACTAATAAATTTCTATACTGATCCGCGAGTACCTGAACCATAAAGCCTCCTAATAATGCTTCAGACAGGGAAAGATATGGTCCGAAACGAAATGGAAGACCCATTGGAATGCCAAAATATGGGGAAACACTTCCAAGGATAAATACCACAAACCAGAGAAAGGGAAGAGAGCCAAAGTTATGAAACTTGTTCCTCCACTTCACTAGAAAAACGAAGGAGGCTAAAGCAAGAATTATATGCCCAATGCCAGCATAATAAAGGGAAGGAGTAAACAGAAAATTAATATTAAGCGCCAATTTTTTTGCAGTTTCGCCTGCACTCACAACACCATATCCTGCCTGCCAGCCAAAAACCTCCATCATATTAGGTATGAAAGGCAGATACCACCAAGAGGATACAGCAAAAGCTTCGAGTAGGCTAATGAATAACACTTTGGGGAGACGAAAAGTGTATTTTGGAGGCTCCATAGGACCCCTCGATATGTAGAGAAGTTCAGGCTGCAATATCATCATGAAAATGCTAGTGATCGCTAATATGACGCCGAATATTAAAGTGTTCAGTAGATGCGAAAGTATTACTGGAGCGTAAAGAAGCCCAGCAGCTAGCATAGCAAATAAATTCTGCTTCTTTACAGCTATCAAAAAGCCGAGAAGAGCCAGAGGTGTAAACATAACTGCAGTCATATTGGGAAGCTGACCTATCCACCACCATGAATAGATGTTGTATGAGCCCAAAAGCAGAATACCAGAGGCAAAGCAACCCATCCTTTTTAAACCTAACTCGTATGCAAGTGCATAGGTTGAGACAGCGCCCAAAGACAGGATCAAAATGAAGTGTATCTTGCAAGCTTCAAAGATGCCTGTCTTTAGAAACCATGCTAAAAATGCTGCTGAGTAGAAGCTGAAAGGCGGATAGCCGTATAGGAAGGGTTCTCCAAATCCTTGCTCCGGATACCATCTCGGAGTAACAGGCAGTTTATCTGCAATAAACCTTATCTTTGCCAAGTGTGCCGCCCAATCTGAACCCGCGGGAACTTCTCCCACGTATAGAAAGGAAACAATCACTATAGAACATACAACAAGGAACGCACAGGCTAAGAAGTCAACAACGTAATCTTTTTTCAATAGCAAATCTTCCTTTTTGCTATAGGTAAACAGTGATATTAATTAATTTTATGTACCAATTTATAAGTTAACGCACTGACGATCAGAAAAAACAGATTAATTTTCCTATCTCCGACAAGAACTGCCGCTTCTTACATAAAACAATATCATGTCCCGCAATTGATGGGAATTTCGAAAAGAAATCGTCGAGAATCATGGGTAGCCAACCTATTTTCTTCCTTACTTCTGAAACATGCTTTGAGGGCGCCCCGACGACTGCCAATGTTTCGAAACCATGTTTCTGGAGCAGACGCCTAAGCGCCCGTAAGGTGAAAGCCCTAATGTGCCTGTTCGCCCCATCCAGCTCGACAACGGTGCCGACATGGTAATAAAAGCTCACTTCACATTGATATGGCTGATATCCCAAGAGCAAGCTAATTCTGCTATGCCAAGCTGCAAGATTTGGTACGCTGACCAAGAGAAAACCATTAGGCTCAAGACACGTCGAATCTCATCCAAGGCATGATCAGTATCGTATAGATGTTCAAGAACCTCAGTCGCGGTAACTAGATCAAAAAAGCCGTCATCAAAAGGAAGCCTATCAACATTCATGTCACAAGAAAACGCATTAACATCCTTTTTTCCGCTTCACTGACAAGTCTAGGATTAACATCAACCCCGTACACCTCAGCTGCCCCACAAAATCGCGCATACAATAAAGAAATAGCACCATTACTGCATCCCACATCAAGTAGTCTACGAACAGAAAAACCGGACAAAAGTCTCTGTTTATGTTTAAGGCCTAATTCAACCTCTCTCGAAATTCCAGATGCCAGTATCGCGTCTTGAAACACCGTGGACATAATTATTCGCCAAACTATACATTAAACAAATTGAACCAAATAAATGTGCAGCAAGATCTGTTAATACCGTCTGCAAACACATATTGTAAATTCATCAAGCGAAACAGCAGCATCCATAGCAAGATCATACGCGGCATAACTTGAAACCCGAGGGAGGGAATGGGTAACTAATAGGGGAAAATGTCTATGCATAGCCAAAAAAAGGAAATATAAAGGTTGTATTTTTGAGTAACTTCTTCATCTTGTCACTTCGATTTTTCTCATTTTTTCAAGTATCTCTGGGTGCCTCGT
>CAZIFH010000067.1:0-3528 GCA_964539065.1 uncultured Candidatus Bathyarchaeia archaeon
TGAAATTACTGAACATTTTATCTACGAGAAGTTGGCACGATCGATAAAAGATACGCATAATCAAGAAGTTTTAAGGCGTATTTCAAACGGTGAACTCAAACATTACGAGTTTTGGAGAAAATACACTCAAAAAGACGTAAAGCCGAGTAAATTTACGATTTGGAAGTATTTTTTGATTTCAAAAATTTTTGGGATAACTTTTGGAATAAAACTTATGGAAAAGGGCGAAGAGAAGGCTCAAGCAATTTATGAAAAAATATCTGAGTTTGTGCCCGACGCAAAAGCCATTGTGAGAGACGAGGATGAACATGAGAGGCAGCTTATGAATTTGATTGATGAGGAAAGGCTGAGATATGTTGGCTCAATGGTTTTAGGCTTGAACGATGCTCTTGTGGAGTTTACTGGCGCCCTTGCAGGTTACACATTTGCCCTTCAAAACACCCGTTTAGTGGCAATGACAGGGCTAATTACTGGTGTTGCAGCATCGCTGTCGATGGCTACGTCAGAATACTTATCGACTAAATCTGAGGGAAACGCTAAAAATCCTCTTAGGGCCGCTGCATACACTGGCATTGCTTATGTTCTTACCGTTCTGTTTCTAATATCTCCATATCTGCTTTTAACGGATGTATACGCTTGCCTAATCCTAACAATAGTGACTGCAATTATCGTTATTTTCTTATTCACCTTCTATATTTCAGTTGCAAAAGACATGCCCTTTAGAAAGAGATTTCTAGAAATGACGGTAATCAGCCTAGGAATAGCAGGCTTAACATTCACCATAGGATTTTTCATAAGGGCATTCTTAAACGTAGAAGTAGATTAGCGAACTGAGGTGTTTGATGGTTGAAAAAGCCTAAAAGCAAAGATATTTAATAGGGCGCCTTCTGATCCTAGGAACAAACTAGACGAAGTATTAAATGCATTGAAATTGAGGCAAGGACAGGCGGTTGCTGATATCAGGGACTGGTGGCGGTTATTTTTCTTTGTGATTCACAGAAGTTGTTGGAAAAGATGGGCGAGTGTCTGCAATTGATATAAATCAAAAATTTTTAGAATACCCAAAAATGAGAGAAGCAGGATACTAGCTTGAAAGGGACTGGATTCCTGAGAAAAACAATGCTGATTTTTCATAATTTAATGGATATGCAATAAGGATCCAAAAATCTAGAAGCGCGTATATTCTCAAAGCAATTTGTTGATTCAATTTCGCAATTTGAACTGAATAGCACATTTTTATTAACTCTGAAGGGACTCATTCCAATAAAAGATTTTTTTGTATTTGCCATCTAAAGGAAAAGCTGGATCATCATAAACTATGTCCAAACGCATATCATACTTTGATAGAAGCTGGAGTGACAACTTCCAGATTTTCTGGGCGCGTTCTCCTGCTTGCCAATACCAGATGCGGTCATCAGGGCGCCTCATTCCCCATCCGTAATTTTTGGGCAAGACCAATGCAGCTTCAGCTTGGCTGAAGTCGCGGGTTCTCTTCAAGTTCGATTCTGCTGTCACATAATTCCAGAATCTTTCAAGCGCTTCAAAATGCTCGTCGGTCATGACTCCGTAGGGATTGCCTTCTACTTTTGGGTAGTTGAAGATTACCACATACTTGGCGCCTGCTTTATACGCCATAAGCATTTGGTTGTAAATGTTTTCTCCATTGTCGAGACAGGGTTCTTTAGTGTACTTCCATGTGATGATCGCTCCCCAAGTTTTGTTTTGCAGTCGTGCTGCGCCTCTTATCAAGCCAATGTTTTTAGGCAGAGTATCATTCCAGCCGAGTTGGGCAAGCACAACATCGTAGCCTCCTAAGTAATCGAACCAGTAGAGAGCATAATCGGATGTAAAAATTGTAATCGAGCGTTTTTTCAATTCTTGAATACCTGCATCGTTTTTGATTCTTTCCATATACATTTTTGCCGCTAAATCATAGTCCTTGGCAAGAGAACCATTGAGATATGCCTCGATTGCAGAAGCATGCGACTGATACATTGGTGAATTCTGCAATTTTAAATATTCAAAATAATGTGACCAATTATAATCTAACTGAATACCGCCAGGTTCGTCATAGTAGTAAACACCTAAGAATTGGTCGCCCCATTTCTGCTTGGCAAAATCAAGCCAAGGTAACTGCCAAGGATAATCGTCATCGAACCAACCAAAGTAAACTATGATTTTTAATCCAGATGCTACTGCATAATCACAGATTTCATTCATCGCTGTTTCATTCTTGTTTATTAGTCCAGATTGAAGTACGAAAAGGTTTGTGTAATTTCTCACTTTATCGATTAGAAGTTTGGCTTCGGTGCTAACGTCTCCGCAGAAAGTTACACCCACGTAGAAGGTGTCATTTTCCTGCATATAAATCATCAAGTATGTTGGAACTAAGAAAGCTGCAATTAAAAATAGTGCTGTTAAAATTAAGATAAATGAGAAAACCTTACTTTTGGTTACATATCTCTTAAATCCACTTAGGGTCAAGTAGGTGCACTCTTGTATTGTAAATTAGATATAGGCGACCTTCAAATATTTTTGAAGTATTAAACTCTATTAATATTTTGCGTTTAGAAAATAAACTGCCAGAAACTAGATGTAACAATTGGATTAAAAGCATCCAGTTCAACAAATCCAAGCAGTGCCGTGACAATTAAAATATTTTATCCGTTACACGCTTTTAACTCATGGAACCGCGTTTCTTTTTTCTAATGCGTGGTATGAACATTGGAACCGACTGCCTATATTTTTGATATTCTTCTTTAAACATTTTTTCCATCTGTTTTTCTTCTTCCTTGGCAAGCCGATAATATAATACAACGATAGCAGGCCAGAGCAAAAGTGTTGGAATTGTGGTCCACTGAATATTCATGCCTAAGGTAAGTAGGAGAAACCCTAAATATTGTGGATGACGAACGTAACCGTAGATACTTGAGGTTACAAGCTGGTTTCCAGCCTTGTGAATTTTTGTCCAACCAATTACGATTAGGAGCATTCCAATCAACATTATTGCTGATGAAATAGGTAAAATAATCAAGTGAAAAATAAGGGCAAATGAGTTTTCTCCTATTAGCTCGGCAAGAAAATAGGTCAATGTGTAAACGTTTTTGTATCCAAGAAGCCATGAGAAAATATACATTGTTAAAGGAAAACCGTACATTTCACCATATAAGGATATAACAAATGCTAAATAAACGCTTGAGGGAAGCCGTGTTGCCTTCTTCTTATACTGGGTAAATAAAATAAAAGATCCGAAAAGCAAAATGTTTAGGAGAGTGAAGCCTATGTTACCCCAGCCATACCATGCAATGCTGAGAAAAAACAGCAAAAGAGACAAGGTAAATGCCAACAGAATTAAAAATAGCAGTTCAAGCTTGCTCATTCACATCTTCATCCAACATTTTTCCGGAAAAGGAAATGAGATAAAGCAAATCTAGGTTTTTACGGATTCTTGAGCTCATGGTAAAAGAGGAATGCTTTTTGATTCTAATAAAATAAAAAACTATGCCACATAAAATTAGAAGGATTATT
>CAZIFH010000068.1:0-6053 GCA_964539065.1 uncultured Candidatus Bathyarchaeia archaeon
TGTAAAAGATGAGCCACCCGACACAGCCTTTTGAGAGCCGTCTGGAGCGTATATATAAGTCCAACCAGAACCAGGCATATTAGCTCCAACAGTAATGACTTGCCCACTCAAAACATCAAACTTAAACCAATCATCAGTGTCTGAACTATTCAGTCGTCCATTATAATATCCCGTGTTTATTCTTGTAGCTGTGTAAAAAGTGTTCCCTGCATCACCAGCTTCCTCAGCATTTTTCAGCCAACTTTCATCAGACTGTGTAACGTTTAATGAATAGAATCCAAATTGAGCTTTTAATTCAACCGATATGAAGTATTTAGATGATGAGGTGGCGTGGTATGAAATGTACTCATCTGATCCTCCACTATACGATGAAGTAGTTATGGGGTTGCCAGCGCTATCGAACAGTTTTATATCGCAGTCCAGAGGAAAATACATATTTGCTAATATATTTAGCCACTCGTTCGCCGTGCAATTGATGACGTAATAGTCCTTTTTATCAGCATCTTGTAGTTGTCCAAAGTATACTCCTTCAACGATTGGCGTTGCCTCTTCAAGAGTGTTTCCTGCATCACCGCTTACACCTGCGTCATTTTGATTTAAAAGAACTACGCTAAACGTGTAGTTGGCTTGCCAGCTTAAAAGGTGCACTTTAAGCGACCAATTACCATCAATGTTGGCAACACACGCCAAATGCTCATCAGCAACTCCAGAATACAACGATGATGCTCTAACATTGCCTAATGGGTCAATAACACTCAACTGAACACTTTGACCGACAGGCAATGTTAGATTTATTTGGATAATTTTCCATGAAGAAGCAAAGAATTTGAACCAGTCATCAAAATCTCCCGACATCAAAAAACCATAATAGGCGGATCCTGCCTCAATTTGTAAAGCTTCTTCATATATATCTCCTGCATCGCTGCCGGAATCAGCGTCATTTTGATTTTGAACTGTCACATTAAAGCTATACCATCCAGAGCCAGAAGTCAAAACTAGCCTTATCCGCCACTCACCGGAAACATCACAAACATATTGCACAAACTCCGCACTACTCGTTCCAAAAGTCGAGCCTGTCCTCGAATTGCCAAATGAATCCCATAGATACATATTAACATTCACATCCTTCGGCGGCCTCACATAAACATTTATCATCTGCCCCTTAGCAACTTGAAACTTATACCAATCTTCTGTGTCATTTTCACCCATCCAACCATAATACCTCCCAGGCGAAATTAAAAGAGCATCAGCAAAAACATTAGGAGCATCACCACCACTACCCGCATCATTCTGACCAAAAACCAATACGATTTTTAGCGAAAAGCCAAAAAACAAGCACGATATCACAGTTAATATAACAAGCGTTTTCTTTTTAAACGAAGACATCCTCGATGCACCAGCCCAAACCGCTATGTATTTAAAGACTTGTTATTTAAAAATTTTGAAATTTTCAAATAGAACTAAGTTCTAGGGAAAAATGTTTCATATACAAAAGATTTTTACTTGACTCGCACCTTTTGGCTTACCGGAAACAACATTCTCTTAGTGTCTCTTAATGGAAAATCTCTTGCAAACTATGTAGTTGAAAAATCCGCAATAAGGTGCTCGATGAAAGAGAAATACTGCGGGGGCATCTTCACCGTGTAATTCACTTTTTCGTCTTTAATATGCATCCGCAGAATATTGAGTAAGGGTTATAACAATCACTGAGGTCAATTCAGTATGAGTTGCATGTGAGGCAAATTGTCCGAGATTAATGATGTTCAACTATGGAAGTTGGCTTTGGCAAACCCTGTTCTCCTTTTTAAGACTTTACCTGGACAACCTATCCTTGCTATTTTTGATGAGAAAGGGTTCTTTTTGTCTGATGAAGCTAAAGAAGTATATAATCTGGTCAAAGATTTACCCCATATTTACACTGCAAGGCTTAAGTCAGAAAATTATTTTTATTTTGGGATCTCAAACCAGGTCGGTGGTAGATGGAAAAGGTCTCACGCTTATCACCTAAGAGGCTTGGCATGTGAAATATTGGGCACAAAACGGTATGATGATCAGGATCATAGCTTATGGGTTGATGCATGGTTTGAACCCTTTCATCGTCAACAACAGACTGGGTCAAACTTCATAATCCGAATGAAGGAGCCGGTTGTGATATCTTTTGTATGTCAACCAGAAGCATCGAGAGAGGAGCTCAAGAATATAGAATCCCGTCTAATCTTTATAGCTAAAAAGAAAGGCTTAGTTGTGCTTAATAAAAAAGCTTGATGTATCAAAAATGAGCTTGTAGGAAATATTAAACTTTAGAAGTTACTTTTAGCGGCCAATACCTTCTGTTTCCAATGTTTCACCGCATTCCAAGCATTTTCTCACAACTCTTCGCGGCTCTCCTCCTACATTAAAGATAGGAATTAGAACAGTGTTTAAATGCCTACACTCTAAAGGGCTCTTTTTCATAGTAGCTTCAGATTTTTTACATCGAAAATCGCAAATCTTCCATTCCCATCCACCAGACAGAAAAGTGCAACCAGCACATGTTCCGCGCCTTTGGTAGCTCCATTTTGGACACCAGAAACAACACATAATGGAATCACACTGGTCTGAGCCCTTCTTATCTTTTCGAATTCCTAAGCTACAATAGCTTCCTCTACTCATTCTGCTCTTTCACCTTTGAAATCGTAAAATGGTGAACAAGCGCAAACGTTTTCAGACCGGTGAGGTTCATCATAATTCATTCTCTCTCTAACAATTGATTAACTCCCACCATTTTTCCCTTTTTCAGTTGAGGGTAGCGTTCAATACAAGATCTCAGCATCCCTTATACGTTGTATACGTCTCCTCCGTTCCTCCTCTTCCCGCCTCTTCTCCTCTTCCAAACACTCCAGATAATAGGGACGGTATTGTTCAACCAGCTCTTCCTTTTGTTTAAGCGCCTCTTCATAGTTTTCGATTTGCTTCTCATATTGCCGTATCAATTCATCATTTTTCTCAATTTGTTCTTCACAACTTTTAATATATTTTCGAAGACGATGATGAGTAACACAAAACATCAAAAACGCAATAAGCAATAATATGTGGAGGAATATTATCAAATCCATATCATCCCTAAACATATAAATTCAGAGCCAAAAATAAGTATTCTTTTAGTTCTTTCAACAGAAAGTCAGAAAAAGTTTAGATAAATAGCTATCGGTGTTAGACTTGTTTTGAAAGAAGCCCTAAGTATTTTTGCTGGTGTGGCATTACTGATAATGTTCTTTAAGAATTTGCGTTGCCGAAAATGTGTTCTCGTCCATTAGGAAAGAGTTTTGAATAGAGCGGGTGTTCTTTGCAAAGCGTGTCGAAAATTCTCAGGTTCTGCTTAACTTTTGCTGATGTTCTACTTTTAGATAAATTACGAGGTTTCACAATTTCGTTTAATAAAATTTCCCCTTCGTGGTTCACCGAGAATGAGAGAAGACCAACATGCATCTCTTTTAATGTCCCTCGGATTTCTGTTTGCGAGGCTTCAGGAGTGCAAGCATATATGTAAAGTTCATCTGGACCGACGAGTTGTTTTCCATAGTCAGGAAGAGTGTATGAGGCAAGATCGTTTACACTCTTTGAGTATTCCAGTAGTTGTCCAAATAGTTTTTGTCTTTCTATAGAAACTAACTTGGTTTTTATTTCGACCAAAAACACGATAATCTTGTCGAAAGCGTAAAACTCTTTCTCGCCCTTAATTATTTTCGCACCCGCTATATCTATTTCAACTTTTCCACTTTCAACAATAGGAAGACGAAGGCATTTGTATGTCGATAAACATCCTTTGACTTTATTAAGCCACAAAGAGACACATTCGTGCAATCTAACAGAAGTAATGCCTTCCATTCTTATCCGTCAAGAAATAAGATGAAACCTTTTAAAGCTCTTATGAACGTCGAATAAATAATTAAGTTTCATTTCAAACATTTTCAATTTCAGTGTAATAGACTTCAGAATGTGAGTTGATGTTCTGTTAGTCATCGCTAACAGAACATTAAAGTTGTCAATTTTTAAATTGTTCTTAAATCTTTTAACTCTCTTGGAGTAAGATTATGATGAGCGATTTCACGTCCACTATCCCTTAGCACTCTTACGCAATTGTTACATCTCCAATGCACTTCACCGGTCTTATTGTTGACAACCTTAACTACATACTTAGTTTTGCCACACTTTGAACATTGCGCATTTTTTATTTCTGACTTTATTACACTATACACGAATTTTATCTTCCACCTTCTCCTTTTTTAGCCACGAAAGTGTTGTGGACTAAGGAATTGTTTGTTAAATGATTTCGTCTTTAGGACCCATTAAGGAATAAATAGCAAAACTTGGGTATATATTATAGAGAAACATTGTTCTGAAAATTGATTTCGTAATTAACGTAAATCAGCTTGAGTGATGGTGAATCAAATGGATGAAGGCCATATAAATCGGGTGAACTGGAGTAATTGGAAAGCTTGGGATGACCTTTATCAAAAGTGGGTTGAGCTTTACGGGAAAGAAAAAATCAGGTTGGATAGAGAATCTTTAATGGATGTTTATGAGTGGATAAGGCATGAGGCTGGAGATAGAGGCCTTAACGTTCTACCTATCGATTTACTGCTTGACCCTTCTATGAAATATGAAGATGCTAAAAGAGTTTTGAAAAGTGCTTTAGAAAAACCTCTCAGTTTTGAAGAGGTGCGAGAGTTGTTCCTTAAACGAATAATGCAATTGAAGGAGATTGCAGAAGAACTTAAAAAGGAAACAACGGAGCCGAAAGGAGAAGGCAAAGAACCGAATTGGGTAATATTGAGAGTAGAAGATTCCCATCAAAGAGATGTTGGGAGAAGTATAGGCCGTATAGACCAGAGGACGATGCAGAGACTTGGCATAAGTGCTGGCGACGTGATAGAAATATTTCGCAAAAGAGTAACTTCAGCTATAGCATGGCCAGCCTACAGCGAAGACCAAAACCGAGACATTATAAGGATAGATGGTTTTACGTGCAAGAATGCAGGCGTAGCCATCGGCGACCTTGTTGGCGTAGGGCCAGCGGAGGTTAAAGAAGCCTTAAAGGTAACTCTTGCGTCTGTGGATATGAGGGTAAACGTGGATGAAGACTTCACAAGCTTTGTTAAAAACCGTTTAATGGAGAGAACGCTGGTTGAGGGGGACACAACCCTTGTAATGATGCTTGGACATGCCCTGCCATTTACAGTAAGGAAAACCAGCCCTTCGGGAATAGTGAAAGTTACCTCAAAAACAGATTTAACCGTATTACCTGGTTATATTATTGAACCGACTGGCCCCACACAGATTGAGCTAATCTCTATTAACGATTTAGATTTTTTAACAGTCGACGTTGAGGTTTTGAGAAAAGAATACGACATCAAAAGCAAATCAATCAAACTGGACATTGGGCTTAAGGTCAAATACAAAAATTCAGAACAATGGTGGAAATTTGCTTCATTCATGAATGAATCAGTAAAGTTTTCAGATGTCCTTAGAAACTATAAACAAATAGCACTAAATGAGTTGGAGAGCATAAAAAATGACTTAAGAAGTTCTTGCGAGCAAATATATCTTCTTCCGATAACCATAAATCTATCCACTATCGGAAAAACTATCGCCGAAAGAATAGCTCTTACTGGTTAAATCATTCGAGCAATATTCTACATGCGTTTACGCTTTCTCTTTATCGCATAAAAAACAAATAGAAGTTCGTTTCCAGCCATGCCATTTGCCATACGTTTGTTTCAAACAATGAAATTCGAATTTACTGGCGATTTTTCCACTCCACGAAAGGTTCAACTCATGATTTTGAGAGCATTTTAGAAATTTTGTTATGCTCGGGAAGATCACTGTTCTGTTAGTTGCTGCTAACGGAAAAAGCAAACCTTAAGATGTTTAAAATAGAAAAAGAGGGGATTTGCGGGTGATTTCTCCACGCTGTGGTGGGTTCAAATCCCACCCCCCGCACTTAGTGTCGCGGCTGGCGTTTAAATTCTCGGCTTTTAATCGGTAGCAAGGCATTCAGATGGGGCTCAAGG
>CAZIFH010000069.1:0-4064 GCA_964539065.1 uncultured Candidatus Bathyarchaeia archaeon
CTACAAGGTTTGGAAGAAATCCATGGAAATTTCGTGGACTGAATACCTAATACAGATTAGGACGAACGAGTTCAGTGGAATATGGGTTAAAGAAGTCGCTAATCATCTCTTAGATTCAGGCTCTTCAAGTGAACCCAGTAATTAGAACTGGGTGCATAAGGTTTAAATTGCATCCACATTTTATATATCGCAGCGCAGATTGGCTAGAAAAAGCAGTAGGGAAAATGCATTGACGGAAAAAAACAACCGTAAATTCTCGGCTTGGAAGTACTCCCTTAGAAAGCTCAGCTTAAAATTTACGAGTTACCATCCACCGCCATTTTTTATAGCCGTAATCGTTATGGCAGTTGCTATCTTCCTCTTAGGAGGAGGTATATACGACATTCTCATAGGTCCAGCTGCAGCAATTCCTTTAGGCTCAGGAAGGTTCCTTTCCTACTTTCCCTACCAGATTCACGAACAACTGTTAGTAGGCAGCCTAGCGGTCATGGTTCTTTACGCATTAGGAGCAACAGGCCTATTGTTGATTTACCGCAGCACAAAATATGTTCGTGACCCACACCAAGCTTCTATGCTTATAGGAGTTGGTGCAGTCCTTATACTCATAGCATACGTGGCTATTGAAGTTCACCTATACTGGATTTTACATGGCTACTAAGCTAAATTATACAATAGCTGATTAGAGATCGCAAAATTTTTGGTAAAAAATCATATTAATGCTGTCTTTTGTATTCTTTTAGTAGTTATCGAATAAGACGTCTCTCTAAATGATGGTTAGGTGGCTATGCATCAAAACCAAAAGCGATCCAAAAATGGGTGGTATTCATGAGAACAATCAGATGGAAAGATGGCATTGTTGAAACAATTGACCAAACGGTCTTACCAGAAAAAGAAGAGTGGATTAGATTGAAAACTTGCGAACAGGTTGCGTCCGCACTCAAAGAGATGAAGATAAGAGGGGCACCGCTTATCGGCGTGGCTACAGCTTTCGGTATGGCTCTAGCAGCATTTCACTCAAAAGCAAGAAGTATAGAAGAGTTCATGCGTGAAATGGAGGGTGCCGCGGAAACCTTAAGAAAGACTAGACCTACTGCTGTAAACCTATTCTGGGCTATTGACAGAATAATGAGAGTCATGAAAGAAACAAATGGTGAAATAGATTTTTTGAAGAAAGCTGTTATCGCCGAGGCTCAGAAAATGGCGGATGAGGATGTAGAGACAAACCGTATGATTGGAGTGCACGGTGCTTCATTGATTAATGATGGCGATACTATTTTGACTCACTGCAACGCCGGCAGATTAGCCACTGTCGACTATGGAACGGCGTTAGCTGTCGTAAGAGCAGCTTGGAAAGAAGGGAAACGCGTGGAAGTTTTTGCAGATGAGACAAGACCGATGCTTCAAGGCGCAAGACTTACCGTATTTGAGCTTATGCGAGATGGCATACCAGTAACTTTAATCACAGATAACATGGCAGGATACGTATTGTCCAGAGGCATAGTCAACAAAGTCATTGTTGGAGCAGACAGAATAGTTCGCGACGGTGTGATAAACAAGATAGGCACATACTCTGTTGCGGTTTTAGCTCATGAAAACAGAGTTCCATTCTATGTTGCAGCGCCCACTTCAACTTTTGATCCCTCAAGGAAAGCCCGGGAAGTAATAATTGAGGAACGAAGCTCGATAGAAGTGACACATATTGGTTCAGTAAGGATTACCCCTGAAGGAGTTAAAGTGATAAACCCTGCTTTTGATGTAACTCCAATGAAGTACGTAACAGCCATCATTTGTGAAAAGGAAGTAATAACGAAGAATAAACTACAGAAATATGACTTAATATAGACATTTACTTGAAGACATAATAAAGTTGATGGATGGAATAATCTATGAAAACTCATGAAAACAGTAACGAAAAAGATGAAAGAAAAGATGAAAAACAAGCCGTTTTAAAAGCTGTTCTGAAAGGAAATACTGTTGTTGTTCCATCTTCAGAGAACCTTGAAGGTCTTTTATCACGTGGGTACGGAACGCCTCAAAACGGCGACCTTACTTTAAGTTATTGTGAGGCTTTGTATCTGGTGGATAAAGGCATAATTGAAGTTAGATGTGAAGAAAGTAATGTGTCTCTGGACTTTCAAGGCTTATTGGCTAAAGCGAAGAACGTTGATAAAGATGCGTGGGTTCGGTTTCTTCTTTACAGAGATCTAAGAGGCAGAGGCTATGTTGTCAGAGAAGGGTTTAGCTTAGGCATAGACTTCAGGGTTTACAAAAGAGGCGAATATGGCAAGTCTACGGCAGATTACATTGTTTTTGGGATCAAAGAGGGGCAGCCACTAGCTATCGAAGACCTTTCAAAGAGCTTGACGCATGCGCAAAGCTTGAAAAAAACCTTAATTCTTTCAGTGCTGAACAGAAGAGGAGAAATAGTCTACTATTCTCTTTCAAGATTGACATTCAAGTAAGATACGAATCTTTTTTGGAACATTCAGAGAGATATAAAAAGTAACGACCACAAAAAGAGCTGCGAGCATACTGGCATCTTAAGGAAAGAACTTTTAATTTCGATATGATAAAATATGCAGTTTAATGTAGATGCAGATCTTAAAAGTAGGTGACAACTTTGGCTTCAATACTTCGCCAAACAGTAAGAGGAATGAGAGACCTCATAAACGATGAAGCCGAAAGGCTAAGATTTATTGAACAAAAAGCAAGAGAGATATCTAAACTCTATGGATACAAAGAAGTTATAACACCTATCGTAGAACATTACGATCTTTTAGCAGCAAAAATAGGTGAAGACAACAGAAGACGCATGTTTGTCTTTGAAGATCTCGGCGGACGAAAGGTAGCTCTCAGACCTGAGTTTACAGCCTCAGTTGCAAGACTTGTAGCTACAAAAATGCAGGGCGCCCCAAAACCATTAAAACTTTTTTCTGTCGGCAGCCTGTACCGCTATGATGAACCACAGTTCGGAAGATATCGTGAGTTCTGGCAAGCCAACTACGAACTTTTCGGCTCAAGCAGACCTGAGGCTGATACAGAAATCTTAGCTTTAACAAACAATTTATTAAAAGAAATCGGATTAAGAAACTTTCATTTTAAAATCGGTCACGTCGGCGTCATAAAAAACATACTCACCCATGAAGAAATCAGCGAAAATCAGCAGAACAGCATCTTGCAACTTCTTGACAAAAAACAATGGGACGACGCACTTAATGTGGCAAAAATGGTTGGATGTTCCAGAAACTGTTTAGAAACATTAGAAGCACTTTTCAAAATAAGGGGACGAGACTCTGAAACAGTATCTTCTGAAATAAGCGAGGTTGTAAAAGACTATCCTGAAGCCTTGAAGGCGGTAACAAACCTAAACGAGATCCTTACCTTGCTAAAAAACTGCGATATAAAAGTAACCATAACAGTTGAAGCAGGATTCGCCAGAGGACTAGAGTACTATACAGGTATGATCTTCGAAATCTACGCTTCAGACATGGACGTTGCTGTTGGAGGAGGAGGCCGATACGATAGACTCATAGAACTGTTTGGCGGAGGACAAATTCCTGCTGTAGGCGTCGCCCACGGTATTGACCGCTTGTCGCTTGCTCTAAAGAAGCAAGAATTCAAATTCAAGATGGATAGAGAAAGTCGGGTATTAGTAATTGCGGTGGAAAATTCGATGCTTGGAGAAGCCTTCAAAGTTTCATCAATGCTCAGAAAAGAAGGGGTGATAGTTGAAATTGAAATCATGGGACGTTCCGTTTCTAAGGCACTTTCAGATGCAAATAGACGTGGAATAACACATGCAGTCATAATTGGTTCAAGGGAAATAAGTGAAAATAAAGTTGTATTAAAATCCATGAGGAAGAGAACACAGGAAATAGTTCCTGTCAAAAATCTATTTGAAAAAATTCGACAAAAGGTTGAATGATGATGAATAGTTAAACAATAGCAAGCCTTCTGCTAATTATATCACTTTTGATTCCATGGAAGATTACTTGGAAAGAATAAATGTTTCTGAAATTGTAACTTCTTTTTACATTATTGAATATCCCTTTATAGCACAATAC
>CAZIFH010000070.1:0-4069 GCA_964539065.1 uncultured Candidatus Bathyarchaeia archaeon
ATATATGATTTATTGTGTAACAACGGAACTCAAAACGTTGGCAAGCTGTTTGGTTCAGAAAACGTAAATTATGTTATTTACCACAATGATACCTTTGATTACGCAAAGTACCAAAAAGTTCTTAAAAACTTACAAATACAAATCGACCTAGACCTTGCTTTCAGCAATGATTACCTGTACGTCTTTGAAAATAATCATTCTTCGTCATACATCTATGCCTCCGATAAAGCCATTCTGGTCATAGGCGGCTTGGATGTTTTGTCGCCATTATGCGATCTTGAGAGCTATGTTCCATACGATTATCCCTTAATATTTCTTGAACAAAACGCACTCACTAAAGCTGACCTAGAAAACTATCTAAAATGTTCAGACATGATTCTATTCTATGGAGAAAAAAACATCGAGGACTTATTTCTTAGCACCATAGACAAAGAATACGTGTATGCACCAGCTGACTATCAAACATCCTCATGGAAGGTAGATTTTTTCTACAGTAGCTCATGGGTAAAAAGGTCTTTCCTCCAAGCCTACGGCACGAAATACGACTTTGACTCATATAGGAAATACGCCTTTGCAACCACAAAAAATCAGATACTAAACATTCCCATTAAAGTTTCCAGATCAGACCTATATGAAATCTGGGTTCGTGTTTTACAAGCCCCAGAAAGCGGCAACTTAACCTTCACAATAGACGACGTGACGTATTCTGAATTATCAGTAAAATCAAGCGCTAATTTAAAAGGCTTCAAATGGGTAAAATTAATCGAAACCACACTTGAAGAAGGCAAACATATCCTAAATGTAATAAACAATTTTGGAACAAACGCCATAAACCAAATAGTCGTCATCCCAAAAAATGAACTGGAACAACATCAAGATGAGGTGCTAAACCTAGTCAAAAACTCAGAATCTAGAATAGCATATCTAAAAGACTTATATATAATGGACCGATGGCCCGAATCAGGCTGGTACATAACAAAAGCATCAGACTTCTACGTTCCAGAAAAACAAAACTACACAATATCCGTAATAACAGAGGTTACCACGATAACAAACAACGTAAAAATCACTGTTGACAACATCAGCTACACTATAACATTAACCGAAGGCACAAACCATAATTACATAGACCAGATCTGCCTAGAAGAAGGTTATCACAAAATCATCATACAATGCAAAAAGGCAGGCATCCAATTTGACTCAATCCTCATATACTCAACTAATTCAGAAAATGGAAAAGCCGAAACGTTAGACGATGTCTTCCAAAGCGAACCCACATCCTACGTTATCAACTATGAGGTGATAAATCCCACCATGGTAAAAGTCAACGTAAATACTATGAAACCATTCATCCTTTCATTTGCCGAGTCTCTAGATCCACAATGGATTGCTTATATTGAGGAAGGAACAAACTTCAAAAAGGTGACAGTCAACTCAGTTCTAAATGGGTTTCTCTTAGACAAAATCGGCGCCTACACAATCATCATAGAATACCTTCCCGAAAGATATTTCAAAGTTGGCATAGCAATTTCACTTACAACATTATTAGCTATTTGTTGCTATTTGTCCTACTTAACCAAAGAAAAACAAATAAGGAAGTGGTTAACCAAATTATTTAAAATCCTTCAAAAACCACAATAATTATTACATTCATTAGCTAAAGCTCAAGATGATGTAACAGGACTAACGTTTCCTACCAATCAAGAAACAAGAAGCATAAACCTAACTTTCAGTTCATCACTCCATAGAAAAAGCCTAGACAGGCTGCAAACAGCACCTTCTTAACACACAGCCTAGAAGAAGCAGCCCCAAAAAATCCGGCAAAGACTACTTATCTCTACCAAAAATCTGGTCACGCCCATTGCAACATTAGAAAACCAAGCCAAACCAAAAGGCTTAATCATCCAGAAAACATAGGAGGAGGGGGTCTCTCTATTGGTAAGTTTCCGTCAATAGATTCGTTTTACGCCGAGTTAAGACAATAATGAAGGAAGTTGAAACCAACACCAAAAGACTTCCTTCCTTTAATGCTTGTCTTCACGAACCTAGCGCTCACATTTTCAGGATGGTCTTACGCCGTTAGGTTGCCTTCAGCCATCGCTTCTTCATTAACCGCTGTGCTAATCTAATTTAGTTTCATCAAAGAAGTATAACAGCCAGGCTACTTCGATATTCTCGTCTCTTTTCTTCATAGCCATGACGCCGGCCTTCATATACAATCGAATGGCATTCCTCGAAAATGGCGTCGCTCTCTTCCTCACAGCAACATACTTCTGCGCACTCCAACACCAAGAAAAAACAAGGAAATGGCTCTACACCGCAGCAGTCACAGCAGTATTGAGCACACTCAGCAAAATAAACGGCATAATAGCACCATTCTTCTTCCTAGCTTACGTCCTAAAAAACCACGCACTCAAAAAAAGGAGTAAATGGTTTAAGAGATGCATATAAAGAGAATCTCAGAATTGTCCTCCAATATGTTGCTGAATTATGTAATGAACTACTTAATGGTAAACCTTCTCGAAGCATTGTAATCACCTCTGATCACGGCGAAACACGGAGAAAATGGAATTTACAGTCACTCTTGGGGAAGTAAAAACCCTGTTCCCCTAAAGGTTTCCTGGTTCAAAGCCACAAAAGCAAAAGAGTTAATTCAACCACCTAAGAGTGCCAAAGATAACTCAAAATCTAGATTAAAAAATAGGATTAAAAAACTAAAAAAATTAAAGATTCTATAAATAACCCAAACTTCTCAGTCTCCTTTTGATTTGCTCTTCATCTTCCCTCGTATATTCTTGTTCCTCATCTTCCTCTTCTTCTTTCACAACTTCTTCTAAAACAAACTCAACATAATCTTCCACACTTTTAAACTCTCCACCACTCTCTTCAACCCTGCGCTTAACCAAATCATACAACCCCTTAGAAACATGAACAGCAACCCTCTTGTCATCCATAACCTAAATACCTCAAATCTCAATTATAATCGAATAATTATCTTCAACACTTCTATATATATATGGAGGCATGTGTTTAGCTAATCGCGATAAGTGGTCAAAAAACTGTATAAATTAAGAACTCACTTTAACATAGAATTATGCGTTTTTGTGTATTTTTTGTCATTAAATGAGGGGAGATCAACACGTACTTTTGGAGAATTGGTAGATTTTAAAAAAGAAAAATGTTCTTTTCAGGTTACATGCATATTACATGTTGTTTAAATAGTCTGCTAGGTACTTGGCGATTTCATAGTTTCCGCCACTGTATTCATTTAGTGGAGATCCAATATGTCGTGTCCTTTACTTGACCTCCTTCGTACCAGCTGATGCACCCCATGGATGAATGCTGATCATAATGAGTCACCGTCAACAACAAAGCCAAGATTTGAGCTCGCGCTTTATCCTCAATATATCTAGCGCGTCCTTGGTATGCAAGTATGCTAAGAGCAACTCTCAGTTTTTGGTTATCAGTACCTTCAAATGTTAACCATTCGAAACCCAGCGCATGTCTGGAAAAATAGTTGGTTTTTGGGTTTTCTAGCTCTTTCGTTAGGTTTTTATTAAGCGGTGCACCTGGTGCACTGGGAATGCGACAACCCTCAAAAGCCTCAAAAATCGATTAGAAGTGTAGATTTTTTTGTCAGTCATGCGCGCAAGTAACATAACCCGAAACTGAAGAAAAACCCGTTACCTTAATTCTCTCCTTAGTCTTCTCAAAAAGCGACATTAGTATCAAAACCTCAGCAAACTTCTCCTCTTCCCGCCTTTTCTTTCCGCCTATAACTCAGCATTCTTCAAATGCCAAACAATCAAGTAATTAAGACAAACAAGTTAAAAGTTTATCGAAAAGAATCATTGTATGTAACCCAACGCCCTTAACCTTCTCTCCATATCCTTAGACTCCAAATCGGGAAGATTCCTCCTAATCAAATAAATTATATACTCAGTCGTGCTCCGATAGCCACTACCCTCTAAACTCTTCGTAAGCCTATCATACAAAGGCTTCGGAATTGGAATGTTAACATACTCAACCATACCCTGTCCCTTAGCATAAAATTGTATCAACTTATATT
>CAZIFH010000071.1:0-4755 GCA_964539065.1 uncultured Candidatus Bathyarchaeia archaeon
TTGTGAATTGCAACTTATCTGACAACTATTATTTTACTATCTTTCAAACTAAATAGTTTCAAGACTGTATTTATAATTTCATTTGAAAACTTTTGCTAAATATATGAATTGCCTCAACGTCTTCCCTTTTCGGCTATAGAACGCTTAAAAATAAGCGATTACCTATTTTTATGGAAACTAATCTCTTTTATATAAACTTAACAAAAGTTGTTGCAATTAAAATTATTTTTGTTGTTCCAGAAATAGGTGTTAACCAAGATATTTTTGCCTGTTACAATCTTTAGTGTGAAAAATAGTTTTTGTTGCATGAGCAGACTTGCAGATGTACATATGTCTGGTAAACTTTGTAAAAGATTTTGTGAAGCGTAATGATTAAGATCGTTTCAGGTATAAAACATAAATTCATAAAAACACCTCAACGTCAAGGTTAGAAGCACGCCTTCTCTCTTTGTTAAGTCTAATTTAACGGAACTTTCTACCTCTTGAGGTTTTTGCAACAACATTTTTAGTGTTTAAGGTGGCTTTTTGATGTTTGGTAAATTTGTAGGAGCGTAGTTATTGCTGTAGCTTGTGTCAAAGTTGCGAACAGTAATGTTATATGGAAAGGCGCATTTAAATCAATTAGTAAGCCGTAGATTACGCCGCTTATGAGGAAGCCTACACCATAAGCTGTATTAAAGCTTCCGTAGGCCGTGCCTCTTAAAGAAAGAGGTGTTAATTCTGAAACTGCGGCGCGATAAATTGATTCTTGCATTCCAAGCACAATACCAAAAAATATGGAAGCAACTATTAGAGTTGCCAGTTCTGAATCAACGATTGTGAATAGTGATGGAAAAAGTGAAAAGAGGAACGGCAATGTTAAAACTCTGATTCCTACTTTGTCATATGTATAACCTGAAAGCAAAGCGACCGACGCATCCACTCCTTGAATTAATAAGTAGATTAGAGGTACCATCCACTGTTGGTGTTCCGGTTGAAGAAAAATGGATGCCTTGTATAGTATGAGCGTAACTGGGATAAGCCCGATTGTGTTAAGCATAACGGCAAACGTATAAACATAAAATGGTTTTCCAAACGCTTTGCTTTTTGTCCCCGCTGTTTTTGATTCAGCAATCGTTTTTGAACCTATTTTTCTAAGTGTAAAATAAAACTGCTAGAAGCGTCAAGAAAGGTAGCAGAAGAAGACTGAAAGTTTGTTGGTAATTGTTGCTGCTGTAAAACATTAAAGTTGCCACAATAAATGGTCCAGCAACCGCGCCTATCTGGTCTAAAAGCTCATGGACTCCAAAGACTTTGCCCACTCCTATACCTTTGCTTACAATTGATAAGATTGTGTCTCTGGAAGGCGACCTGAAAGCTTTTCCAACTCTTTCAAGCAAAACCAGAATTATGGCTATCTCCCAACCACCTGCAAATCCAAGAAGTGGTATGGAAGCAATTAATCCATAACCTAAGAATATGAAGAGCCAATATGCGCGAGTGGTGTCAGCTAAAACTCCGCTGACAAGCCTTAGAGCGTGGCCTAAGAATTCTCCTAGTCCACCGACAAGTCCAACAATTACAGCGGAAGCACCTAAAAACTTGAGATAGTCAGGTACTAATCCGTGGGATCCCTCATAAACAACGTCACCCATCAAACTTACAATTCCAAGTAGGAGAATGCCGCCATAGGCATTTTTAGAGTTTAGAAAACTATGTTTCGTAGGTAACCTTCCTTCATTATTTTTTGGATCTTTTAGACTCAAAAAGCTTCAAGTTAGATTGTTTAAGCAAAAAAATCTTGTAACCTTTCTCCTATTTTACCTTTATGTAAATGAATGTTTATTGGTTAGCTTCACTTTTTTAGCTTCCTACATAGAAGGATGTTGGTTTAAACGTAAGCTTTAAAAGAACATTAGACGGTTTATCTAACTTATTTTTTACAGAATAATCAAATACTACCATAAATACAGCGTAAGAGGTACAAAAACTCGTTAAGATATTAACTTAATTTTTCAGATTATTTTTGACATGATTCTTTCTTTTAGAGATGAGTTGACTTCTATGCCTATGCATCTCCTGTTTGTACGAAGGCAGACTCTAACAGTTGTTCCTGAGCCTAAAACGGGATCCACTACCAGGTCGCCTTCGTTTGTTGATGTTTTAATGCATTTTTCCACAAGTTTATCTGGAAGTTCATTTCCAGCTGTTTTTACTCCACGATTGTATGATCTCTTAATGTACCACACGTCCTCAGCGTAATGTTGCGGCTTGTTGAAAACGTAACGTTTTTTGTTTTTGACAAGAAGAAGAAGATGATAATGTGATGTAGTAAACCGTTTTTTCGTGAAAACACCAAATTGATACTTCCAAATACAATGATTAAGCAGATGAAAGCCTGAATCCTCAACAGCTTTAAGCACAGTTACAAGATTGTTCCATCCAGAAAGTAGCCACATACTTCCGAACTGGCTTAAAACATTGTATGACCAGTCAAGAAGGGTTCGGATAAACACTGGATACTCTTCTAACGGCACCTCATTGTATGAAAGAGCATCTGGTTTTCTATGGTATGTCTGCAAATTAGATTTAAAGTCAATGCCGAATGGTGGGTCAGCAAAAATCAAGTCGGCAGACTCATCTATCTTCACGTTTCTAAAATCATTGAAGATGACTTTGCAGTTTTTCCCAACGACAAGATCAAAGGTCAATTTATCACCAAAAACATGAACTTACAGATAAAAAACATATTTAACATGTTTTACCGACTAAAAAGCTCTCGATATTGAGGAACGATGTCAGACGTGAAATTACGCATGCCTTCGACTGTCTTAATATGCATAATCATCCCTTTAATAGCATCAAAAGGCATAGTTACTATGTGGACTCCTGTCTCCGCAACTTCTCTTGCTTGACGAGCATTTCTGATACTTGCAGCTATAACCTCTGTTTTGAAGTTGTAGTTTCTAAAAATCTGTAGAATCTTCAACACAAGATCAACCCCGCTCCACACCCCGTTATCTTGCCCCGTATCCAAGATTTTTCTAACATGCTCATTTCGATACACTTCAGAAATTGAATTTAAGCCTTGTAAAAGGTTACAGATCTTTTCCACTGTAGCCATCCTTATAAGGTTTAAGTCAAAGTAAGACTCTTTTTTGAAGTCTAAGCCCATTTTTATTCCCATTTTTGTGCGAATATAATCGTCTATTCTACCTGCAAAGGGACTGACATAGGTTGCACCAGCCTTTGCCGCAAGCAATGCTTGTTCAGGACTCATAACCAGAGTAACATTGACTGGTATGCCTTCATTTGAAAGCTGTTTTACTGCTTTTAATCCGTCAAACTCTAATCCGTCATTTTCATGAATGCTTGGGTTTACGGGAATCTTTATTACCACTTTTCCATACTGACTGAACTTTCTGTAAAGAAGTTTTCCTTCTTCAATCATTTTTTCAGCGTTTCCTCCTAGAACCTCGAGGCTTACTGGACCAGGTGTAACTTTCACGATTTCTTTAATGTAATTTTCCATTGACACTTTGCCTTGTTTTTTGTCTACCGCTTTCTTTATTAGAGAAGGGTTTGTCGTGACGCCGTCTATTACTCCCCAAGAAATAGCAGTTTTTATTTCTTCAATCTCAGCAGTATCAATAAAAATTTTCATCAATAGTCCTCCACTCAACATTTGCTTCATATATATCATAAACATAAAACTTTTTCAATTTCCATCACCTCATACTCTGTAAGTTTTCGTGCGTAATTATAGATTGGACCGCTTGGCCGCTCATTATAATATGGTCTATTGCAGCCAGGACACCCAGAGGTTTGAAATGGTTCACCCGTTCTCAGAAGTTTCAACAAGTCACTCTTGTTAATGCCAAAGTCAACTATACGTCCATTTTCGAACATCATATTTTCATAACGCGACAGTTTTCGGGTGATCAAGTAATGGCCTAGCTGTACTCTACGATAATAATCAATAGGTGGTGAAGAAGCATGTTCCATTAATGTGCCAGGTATAGGCGTAAATGCGAAGACAGCGGGATAAACGTCCAAGTCAACACAGGTTTGAACCATCTTTATAAACTCTTGCTCTTGCTCTCCAAGCCCTGCGATTAGGTGTGTAGACACGTTATTTCTACCAAAAATTTTAATCGCCTCTTTCAAGCTAGTAAAGTGATTCTTCCACCTATATGGTCCTCCTATTGCTTGTCCTTTAACCTCATTAAACAATCTTTCTGTCACAGCGTCTAAAGCAATACTCACCCTGTTGGCGCCTGCATCTCTTAGCCTCTTCATACCTTCTTGAGTAAGAGGTTGACAAGAAACTGATATAGGCACATCGCAAGACTTTCGGATTTTTCTGACTATGCTTATCAGGTTTTTTTGGACATTTACATAATTTAAAGCCTGAATACACACCCTCCAAACTCTTCTTTCTTCATAAGCATAAGATATGCTTGAAATCACATTTTCAGTTTGGAATACTGGCCAAATTACTCTAGAAAGCAAATCAGTTCTGCTACTGCTCTTTCTTGACATTGAACAGAATGCACAACTGGCGGAGCATTTTCCGCGTCTATAAGTAAGCAAATAAACTGTTGTGGGACAAACGTTAAGTTGACCTTTAGACAAACCCAAGATTATAGCTGAACCAATCGACACTCTAACTTTTTTTGGTAACATTTTGTTGCCATTAATTAAGAATTAGTAATACTTAATTTTTATTAAATATGAAGATTAGTAAAAAAATATTATCTTCAAATTACATTATTT